>JACDBQ010000302.1 GCA_013694845.1 Acidobacteriota bacterium | reverse complement strand
TGAGAGCGATGAGCGCGACGCTGAACGGAGGATGGTCGACGTAGCCCCAGGCGAGGCGCCGGGCGCAGGCCAGGTAGTAGAACTCGTCGCGGAAATATCCGTCGGTGAGTGCATTCGCGATCAGGACCGCGAACACACAGCCGGGAATAATCAGGGTGAAGGCGCCCGGACGGGCCGGTGCTGGACGAGGCGCTGCTGTTTGATTCACTGCATCAACAATATCGTGGTGTTGTCGGCTTTCAGTCTTGCGGCGTCAGCGCGTGAAAACAAGAGCATCCGTGCGGCCGCCCCAGGCAGGGGAAGATTTGTCACGGCCGCGCGCGAGTTGGACCTCACGCCGTCGTCGCTCGCGCCGCCGCGTGGTAGAGCCATCCGTCGTGACCGCGCTCCGTGAAACCAACACTAGCGGTCACGCGTTCACTGACAATGGACTCCGGTTGACCGCCCGCCCGCATGCTGCGAGGCTGTTTCGCATGCTCTTGCCTATCCATGTCGCCGCAGGCGGGCTCGCGATGGTTCTCGGCGCCGTCGCTCTGCTGGTCAAGAAGGGCGGGAGCATCCACCGCCGCAGCGGGCTGCTGTTTGTCTGCGCCATGCTCGTCATGGGCACAACCGCTTCGATCCTGGGGTTCCGTCAGAGTCCGACAGACGAGAATGTGTTTGCCGGCTTCATGACGGCCTACTTTGTCGGCACGGCGTTGACGACCGTCCGCCCCGCGTCGCCATGGACCCGCCGTTTCAATGTTGCCGCCTTGACGGTCGCGGTCGGACTCGTGCTCGGCGCGATCGTGAGCGGCGTCAAGGCCGTCAACAATCCTGGCCTTTCCCCCGGCGGCGTCCCGCTTCGCACGATCGGTGTGATGTGTGGATAGGAAGCATTAGCGAGGTCAGGAGGCAACATAAGCTCCGTTCTCAGACCCGGGCCCAAGGCACGTCGCCGATTAACGCTGGCGAATTGGCGTTCCGTCCCGAAGACGGACGATTATGGCAGCAGCCACAAACCTGTCAAGCTGGCCACGGAGCTCCGTTCTCAGACCCGAGCCCAAGGCACGGTAGCTGGGCGATGTGACAGGGCTGGTCACTCTCTTTTGCGCGGGAAATGACGCGACTGGAAACGTCACGCCGTGGACCTTCACGGGAACGCGCGCCGATGGGACGTGCGTGGAGGTCCATGGTTGCGACGTGTTCACGTTTCGAGATGGCAAGATCGCCTTGAAGAACTCCTACCGCAAGAACCGTACGCTCTCAATATCAACCGCGTTGTTCGGCTTTCAGGAGCAGTCAGGCGGGATCAGGCCGTAACCAGCAGCGAAGATGCATGAGTGCGGAGACGATGTCCGGGAGCTGATTCACGATGGATGTCTCGTCGCATGTGTCGAAGATGTGGCGCACATCCTCGTGAGGTCCGATATAGACTGGTGGCCTTCTCTTGGAGCCGGGTATGCACAAATCCTCGATCCCAATTGCTCTCACTATTCTGCTGCCGATCCTTGCCGGCGCCTGCGGCTCTGGCCACGAGTCGCAACCGGCAGCGGATCGAAGGCCTGATTCGGCGGCGTCCACAGCAAGCCGCGATGCGTGCTCGCTCATCACCGCGGAGGAAGCCGGGAAGATTCTTGGCAGCCCCGCGAAACCAACGCCGCGCTCGACGTCGGCGGAGCGCTCGACCTGCGACTACGTCACCGATGGCTTCGAGAGTTTCACGCTCGAGGCTGTCTGGAAAGGCGCTGAGGGGGAGCTCGCGTCGGCGCGGAGCGCAGCGAGGCTGGCGACCAGTCAGGCGGGCGGTCAGGATCAAGTTGTCAACTCGGTCATCGGTCTGCAGCGAGTCGAGAACCTTGGCGACAAGGCGTACTTCAGCCGCCGTACGAGGTCGTACGTCCGGAAGGGTGATGCCCTCCTCGCCTTCGAGAATGCGGGACTGAACGAACCCGCGCGCGAACATTGGGAGGCCCTGGCCCGGGCCGCGCTCAAGAAACTCTGACAGCTTGCCCTTCCGGATCTCGCATCGATGGCGAATGCGCGATCACACAACCCGTCTCGGGCGAGCCTCGCGGCAGGTGCCGCTGTACGAACGGTCAGGATCGCTCACACGCCGGACAAGAAGTCGGGGGAACTGGCGGTCGTGGGCGGACCGCCCCGAGAATTCGTCCGATCAGCGAGCCGGGGGGGTTCTTCGGACCAATGGTTACTGGAGAATGGCGCCAGTTGAACCGTCGAGTTTAGTAAATCACGAATAGTAAATCGTAAATAGAAAACACCCGATAGACGTGAACCGTAAGATCAGAGTCATCGACCATCCTCTATGCTTATCTCTCTGGCGCCATCGCCAGGTTCGGAGGTGTAAATTGTTGGGGCAACGTTAAGAATTGTCTCGTACTCAGTAGAGATTACATGCTTGAACCGTTCGAGCTGCTCGCGGCGCACGAGATTGACGGTTGAGCCGCCGAATCCGGCGCCGGTCATACGAGAGCCCAGAACGCCTTCGCACTTCAGGGCGATCTCAACCAGCAGATCCAGTTCCGCGCAACTCACCTCATAATCGTCGCGCAGGCTCTCGTGCGAGCGATTCATCAAGCGTCCGACCTCTTCCACATCTCCACGCCGAAGCGCATCGGCGGCATCCAGTGTGCGCTCGTTTTCCCCCACAACATGACGGCAGCGTCGCCTGATGGGTTCAGGTAAAAGGGATTCATACCTGGCGAACTCTTCTAACCTTACATCGCGCAACTGCGTGATGTTTGGCAGCACTTCCGCAAGCAGTTCGACACCGTGTTCGCATTCCGCGCGGCGCGTATTGTATTCGGATAAAGACAACTCATGCTTGACGTGTGTGTCGCAGATGGCGACCACTACACTTGAGGTGTCAAACGGAACAGCCGTCGCTTCGAGTGTACGGCAATCAATCAACAGCGCGTGTCCCGCACGCCCCAACGCGGCCACGAACTGATCCATGATGCCGCACAGAGTTCCGACGTACGTGTGCTCTCCCCTTTGGCCGGCGAGAGCCAGCGTCACCTTATCAATTTCTTTCCCTGCCATGGTCAGAAGCGCCAGCCCTGTTGCCACTTCAAGCGCGGCTGAAGAAGAAAGCCCTGCGCCCTGGG
>JACDBQ010000285.1 GCA_013694845.1 Acidobacteriota bacterium | reverse complement strand
ACATCGGGTGGCGGCTAGATTACGTGCTCGCGGCCGAATCCCTTTACGCGCGCGTGAAGAGCTGTAAGGTCCAGCGCGAAGTCGGCACCAGCGACCACGGACCGGTGGTTGCCGACTTCGCCATCTGATGTTATTTGCGACGAGTAGAGAACGACAGCTCGATGTTCACGGCCACGGGCCGTGACGGACGGCTGAACACCCACTGGCGCACGGCGGTGAGTGCCGCCTCGTCCAGCCACGGGATGCTGCGGACGATCCGCGCGTCGGTGACCTTGCCGTCGAGGCCGACTGTGACTTCGGTCTCAACCGTACCTTCGGCGTTGGAGCCCACTGCTTCAGGAGGGTACACAGGCTTCACCTCTTTGATCAGTGTCGGGACCTCGCGCCCTTCCTGCGACGGCGAAACGTCACGATCCCGTTGATGGACGAATCCGGCTGTGAAATTGACCGTCACGGTCATCAGCACCGGCACAGCCTGCCCGTTCATCAGGGTGGGCGTGAAGCGCCACTGCATGACCGCATCGAGGGCGGCCTGGTCCAGCAACGGGATCGATCGGAGTACACGGGCATTCTCGATCGCTCCATCCGTGCCGATTCTTGTCTCGAGGATGACCACCCCCGACACGCCGGCGTCGCTCGCTGCAGCAGGATAAACGGGCCGGACATCGAGAATCTTCTTCGGCGTCCTGATAGTTCCGCCGACGCGGATTGCCCCTTCGGCCCAGGGTTCGCCAACGCGGGTCGTCCCCGCCGCCAGCGTGCCCTGCTCCGCACCAGCCGCAGCGTCACCGTTGATATTGATCGCGACCTGGAATGAAATCGGGCCGGCCGCGGGCGGGTCATACCGCCATTGCTGCACGGATCGGATAGCGGCCTCGGTCATCGCCGCCGCGATCGAGCGCACCGTGTCAGACTGACCGGTGCTGCCGTTGACGATGAAGCGTTCCTCCTCGTCGGGATTGCTTCCGGTGAGAGTCACACTGACCGGCGGATTCGTGGAGGTCAGGGTGTACCTGAGACGCCGGGCCTCGGCCACGCGGCCGAGCTCGTCGAGCGTGATCATCAAGATGACACTGCCGCGCGCGCCCGCGATCCGGGCTTCCACCGGGTACATCGGAGGCTCATAGTTGACACGTTGCGGCATCGGGCCCTCCGGCGTGACCGGGATTGCCCGGCTCTCCAGTGGGCCGGGCGCGTTCGGCCGCAGTGTCTGTGTCTGGCCTGCGGTCAGCGGAAAAGCTGCCATCGCCTGCCAGCTGCCTGCCGCCACCACGGCCATCATTACTGCGCACGTGACCACCAGTCGATGCGAAGACATCACCGCCTCCTTTGAAAGCAGCACGAGCCGGTCGAACAGTTGACGACGACCGCCGAAGGCGGCGACCGGGGCGACGGACGTTTCGTCGGCGAACGCCAGCAGCGCTTCGACGTAGGCTCGCCGCCGTCCGGTTGCGAGTACGGCGAGCTCGTCGACCACGATCTCGCGCGCCAGGTGCACGCGCGACACCAGCCACCAGATGGCCGGGTTGAACCACAGCACTGCGCACACGAGCTGCTCGGCGAGCAGCCAGCCCCAGTCGCGGCGCTTGACGTGAAAGAGCTCATGGCCCAGGACGGCGCGCTGGATGTCGTGGCTGCGGCGTGTGAGTGACGACGGCAGCAGAATGATCGGACGCCACAGCCCGAACGTCACGGGTTGACGCAACTGATCGACGTAGCGGATCTCGCACTGTGCGCCGATGATCTCCTGCAATTCGGCGTGGATCTCGGATTGAGCCGCTGTGGCGCCGGCCCGACGGAGCCGTCGCAGACGTACCAGGCTGGCGCCCACCCACGCGAGCCGGATGACTGCGCCTGCAGCGAGCAGCGCCAGGACGGCCGTGCTCCAGGGGATCATCGGCGAGGCGGCAGCGGCGGGGTCGATCGCCAGTGGCGTGACGCGCGTATCCACGACGGCCACCGCGGCGGCGACCGCCGCGCGGGGTGCCTGGCGGTCCTGAAGGACGGGCAGCAGGATGCAGACCGCGAGAATCACCCGCCAGTAGGCATACCGCACGTCGGCGCCATCCACTTGAAGCAGCGCCCAGATGAACGGGCGACCGCGACGATGCACAGCACCTGAGCGCTGTAGGCGGCGAGGTTGGCGAGGGTGAAGAGCTCCATCATCACTCCTCGATGTCGTCGATGAGTGTCTGAACGATCTGCCGCTGCTTCCGAGTGAGCTTGTTGTCTTTCACGAGATGAAGCAGCAGCGACCCGGACGCGCCGTCGAAGACACGATCCACGAAGTCGCGCACCATGGCCCCCATCACCTGCTGGCGCGGCTTGGTCGGAGTGTAGACGAACGCGCGCTCCGAGGACGACTTGCTGAGATACCCCTTCTCTTCCAGGATGCGCATCATCGTCATGACCGTCGTGTAGGCGATCGTGCGTTCCGCCCGGAGCGCCTCGTATACGTCGCGAACCGTGGCGCTCTCGAGACGCCAGATCACTTTCATGATCGCGAGCTCCTGGGGCGTCAGGGTGGGGTGGGGGCGTCTCATACCACTAGTACTAATTCATTAGTTTCATCTTGTCAACCGGCGAACGCGGCAGATCTCGACGATGAGCTCGACGGCCTTGTCCATGTCCTGGGCCGACACCCACTCCAGCCGCGAGTGGAAGTTGTGTTGCCCGGCGAACAGGTTTGGGGCCGGCAGTCCCATGAATGACAGGCGTGAGCCGTCAGTGCCCCCTCGGATCGGCCGTTCCACCGGATCGATTCCGATCCTCCGCATCGCCTTGCGGGCACGTTCCATGACCTCTGGATGGTGCTCGAGCACCTCGCGCATGTTTCGATACTGCGCCGTGACGGTGGTCTCGACGCGGCATCCGGGATGAGCGGCCGCGGCCTCTCGTGCCAGGTGCTCGAGCATGGCGCGTTTCGTGCCGAGCTCGCCGGTCACGAAATCGCGGATCAGCACCTTCACTGTGGTCGCGTCAACGCTCGCGTCGAGATCGTACGGGTGCACGTAGCCTTCGTACCCGTCGGTTGTTTCAGGAGTCATTTCCTTTCGCGGCAGCGACGCGATGAAGTCCGACGCGACACGAATGGCATTGATCATCCGCCCGCTGGCGTAGCCGGGGTGCGTGTTGAAACCCTTGAAGGTGCCGGTAAAAAGATCCGCGGAGAAGCTCTCGTATTCGAGCTCACCGCGGGATCCGCCGTCGAGCGTGTACCCGTACGTCGCGCCGAAGCGTTCGACGTCGAAATGATCCGCGCCCCGCCCGATCTCTTCGTCAGGCGTGAAAGCGACGCGGACGACGCCGTGGGGGATGCCGGGATTCTCGACGAGATACTGCACCGCGGCCATGATCTCGGCGACGCCGGCCTTGTCGTCGGCGCCGAGCAGCGTCGTGCCGGACGCCGTCACGATGTCGTCGCCGAGCCGCGCCGCGAGCGCGGGATTCTCGCTGAGGCGCAGGACCGCCGACGGATCTTCGGGCAGCGTGATGTCCCGCCCGTCATAGCTTCGATGCACGATCGGCCTGACGTCGGCGCCGCTCATTTCCGGCGACGTGTCGACATGGGCGATGAAGCCGATCACCGGGAGATCCGGATCGTTCGAGGTCGCCGGCACGGTGGCGACGAGGTACCCATGCGCGTCCACCAGCACGTCGGTCAGACCGAGGATGCGCAGTTCAGATGCGAGCAGCTCCATCAACACGCGCTGACCAGGCGTGGTCGGTGAACTGGCCGATGAATCGTCGGCCCGCGTATCGATCTGCACGTACCGGAGGAAGCGGTCGAGCGCGGAGGTGTTCATCGGTCTATCGTTCCAGCGAGGCCGCGGCGCGGCCGAATGCCAGCGAGTCGACCGTGTGGACCATGATGTAGTCGGCCATGCGAATCGCTTCGATGACCTGGGCTCGGGTGGCCGCCTCACCTCCCGCAGGCAGGTGGCGTACCAGCTGGACCCGGAGGACGTCGTAGCTGGCGCGAAGCCAGGCGGCGATCGACCTCAGACCCTGCCCTCGATACGCGATCCAGTTGCCGAAGGCTGCCGCTGCCAGGTACCTGGGCATGATCTGGCCGAGCAGGTCCGCAGCCTCCCGCTCGAGGCGCTGCCACTCAGGCTGGAAACCGAGCGGCACGGCCATGGACGGATGCGGGCCGGTCAACTCCGTGACGAGCTCGAACGCCCTGGAGAGCTGCACCGGTTTTGCAGCGACCAGCGC
>JACDBQ010000240.1 GCA_013694845.1 Acidobacteriota bacterium | reverse complement strand
GGCGGGGACCGCTGGGAACGAGCACCGGTCGAAGTCGAGATTGCGGAGCTGCTCGAGCGGCTGGATGCTCAGACCGTGCCGATCGCCGCAATCTGTGCAGCTACGGTGGCGATATCGAAGGTTGGCGTCCTTCGACAACGCCGGCACACGAGCAACGGTCTCGAGTACTTGCGTTGGCACGTGCCTGATTACGCCGAGGCGGCGAACTACGTGGACGTTCCGGCGGTACGGGATCGCGGGCTGATTACGGCCAGCGGACTCGGTGACGTCGAGTTCGCCCGTGAGCTGCTCGAGGAGCTGAACGTCGGCAGCCCCGATGACCGGGCGCTCTGGGCGCAGGTGTTTCGAACTGCCCATTTACCGAAGGGCGCTGCCTAGGTTTGTCCAAGCTGCGGTTGGAGATTGCGCGAGACTCCGGACAACGGTCCACCGGAATGACCCGTCGGTCACTCCTTCAAGGCGCCCTGGCGACCGCCGCGGCCGTGGCGGCTGCAGCCAAGCCGGTATCGGTCACGCAGGCGCCCACGCCTCTGACGTTTCGCGGCCGGAACGCCGGCGAGGAGCGTGACGTCGATGGCATCAGGCTTTGCTGGTGTCCGCCAGGACGCTTCGTCATGGGCAGCTCTCCCACGGAGACCGGTCATCGTTCCGATGAGGCCCAGACAGACGTCACGCTGACGAAGGGTTTCTGGATCTCGAAGTTCGAAGCCACCCAGGGCAACTGGAGACGGGTCGTCGGCGAGTTTCCGGACAAGAAGCCCGCCCCACACTGGGGCGCAGGGGATGAGCTTCCTGTTTATTGGGTGAATTTCACCGAGAGCGAGGCCTTCTGCACGGCGCTCACGAAGCGCGCCCATGCGTCCGATGCGCTAGCCGGTGACTGGGCGTTCCGTCTGCCAACCGAAGCGCAATGGGAATACGCCTGTCGCGCCGGGACGTCGACGGCCACGTCGTTCGGCAATCAGCTGGGGCGTCATCACGCCAACTTCGCAGGGCAGCCCCTGGCTGGCGGCTCGGATGGTCCCGCATTGCGGCGTGCGTCGAGAGTCGGCAGCTATCCCGCCAACCCCTGGGGCATCTGTGACATGCACGGCAATATTTTCGAATGGTGCCGGGACTGGTATCATGCGCGGCTTCCTGGAGGCATCGATCCGGATCTGCGGGAAGTGCAAGGCACGCCCAACCGGGACGGCACCCACTCGCGCGTTCGTCGTGGAGGTGCGTGGGACGATGACGGATGGGCATGCCGGTCTGCGTTGCGCCTGCGCTATGAACCTGAGCGCCGCGCCGACCACATAGGTTTCCGGGTAGTCGCCGTGCAGGTTGAAGCGGCTGCGTCGCCTCGAGCATCAAGATGAGAAGATTCAGCACTAATTAATCCCTGATCACGAATCCCTCATCCCGGGATCCGCATGATTCCCGCCGCTCCAGTTCAGCTGAGCCAGGTCGTGCAGCCTTCCGGTCTGGTGCAGGAGTTGCACCGCGAGCCGGCGTGGCTGAGGCGTCGCGGGTATTACGCGCGGCGAGGGAGCGGGCGGGGCTGACCCTCGAGCAGATGTCTGCCAGAACCAAGATAAAGGTCACCCTTCTGCAGGCAATCGAGGGGGGAGAGTTCGAGCGGCTGCCGGGTGAGTTCTTCACCCGTGCCTTCCTGCGTACCTACGCCCGAGAGGTCCATCTCTCGCCGGATGAAATCGTTCGCGAATACGACGCGTCACGGCCGGTCCATGACCTCGGGCCGGACCACGCAGCGATTGGCCGGAGCGAGCCCGGGAACGGGTTGCGGGGCGATGAGGCGTCACGCGCGAGGTCATGGCCGTTCCGGGTCGCATGGCCGCTTGCCGCAGCCTCGGTCGTCCTCCTCCTGCTGGCGATTTCTGTCTTGAGACGGCCCGCGCCCGGACAAGCTACCGAGCCTGGTGCGGTCGGCACGATCGGGACGAGCGCGGCTTCTGAGCCTCCGGCGGCAGAGGCGACCCCCGCGCCGGGCAGGTTAACGCTGGAGATTCGCCCCACGGCTGTTCTCTGGGTCACGGCCACCGCCGATGGTGAGCGCGCCATTTACCGGCTCCTCCAGCCGGGCGAGCGCGTAACTGTCGAAGGACGGAACGAACTGACCTTCCGCGTCGGCAATGCCGGGGCCTTCGAGTACTCGCTCAACGGAGCACCGGGTAAATCCGTCGGTCGCCGCGGGGAGGTCCGCGAGGTCCAAGTCACCCGCGAGAACTACCGGACATTCCTCCGCTGATCGCTCCGGGTGCGAAACTCCCTGCTGTGATCTGCTTGACGACTGGAGTGCGTACGTGCGCTCCGCCGGGTGACAATGGTCCTTACCTTCGGCCTCACACACATTGCGCTTGCCGTTCGTGATGTCGCTCGGTCCTCCCGGTTCTATCAGGACGTCTTCGGCGCGGTCGAAGTCTATCGTCAGCCGACGTTCGTCCAGCTGCAAACGCCAGGGGCGCGGGATGTACTCGTGCTCGAAGAGGACCCCGAACGGTCCGGGCCGGGTGGGGGTGTCCTGCATTTTGGCTTTCGCCTGCTCGCGGCGGCTGACATCGACAGCGCCCGGCTGGCCGTCGAAGCTGCCGGTGGCCGCATTCGCGAACAGGGTGAATTCGTCCCGGGCGAGCCCTACCTGTTCGCGTTCGATCCGGACGGTTATGAATTCGAGATCTGGTATGAACTGCCGACGCCGGTGGATCCGCCTGAGTAGTGGCGACACGCAACTGCGACAACAGATCGCGGACCTTCTGGCCTGGAAGGACGCGCACGTCGAGCACGACGCGGCCGTAGGCGGCGTACCTCGATGCCGACACTGACCGATCGCTTCGCGTTCATCATTGCGTCCGTCGCCGGCGCGGTGGGCTGGCTCACCATCACCTACGCCACCGGGCGACGAGAGGCGTGGGACAGCGAGTGGTATTTCGGGCTCTTCATGCCTGCGATCGCCGTGCTGGTCGCCTGGCTCGGCTTCCTGGCGCCCCGTCACCCATGGCGATGGGCCTTTGGGCCGTTCGCCGCGCAGGCGCTGGTGGCGGTCGCGCAGAATCCGACCGGCAGCCTGCTCCCCGTCGGGTTGCTGGTGTTCGCCGTCTTCGGCGCAATCTGCGCCGTCCCGGCGCTGGTTGGCTCGGCGATGCGTCGCTGGGTGACTCGGCTAAGCGACCGCCGATGACTCTACGTTGCGGGGACCCGCGCTGTTAAGATCATCCGATGAGCGAGCGGGTCGTCGTGATCACAGGTGCGAGCTCGGGCATCGGCGCTGCGCTCGCGGGTCTGCTGGCGGAGCGGCACAACGCGATTGCGCTCGTGGCCCGGCGGGAGGATGCGTTGCAGGCGGTCGTCGACCGTTGCGGCTCGTCGGCGCGCGCCATCGTCGGCGACATGACCCAGCGCGCAGACGTGCGCCGTGTGGTGGAGGCCTCGCTAGCAGCATTCGGCCACATCGATGTGTGGATCAACAACGTCGGCCGGGGTATTACGCGGGTTCCGTCGGCGCTGACCGACGATGACATCGACGAGATCATGCGGGTCAACGTCAAGTCAGCCATGTACGGAATGCAGGAGGTGCTGCCGCACTTCAAAGAGCGGGGCAGCGGCCACATCATCAATATCTCTTCGCTGCTCGGCCGGATCCCGTACGCGATGCCACGCTCGGCCTACTGTGCGGCCAAGCACTTCCTCAATGCGCTCACGGCGACATTCCGCGAGGAAGTCCAGCAAACTCACCAGCGGATCCAGTTCTCGCTTGTCTCACCAGGCGTGGTGCGCACGGAATTCGGCCGTAATGCGATGCACGGAGGTCCGGATTCCCGGCAGCTCCCTGACTCACAGGGCGCCGAAGACGTGGCCGCCGTGATCGCGGACGTGATCGATTCTCGCCGGCCTGACGTCTACACGCGTGCCGGCGCGCAGGACCGGATAGCCGCGTACTACGCCTCGGTCGGATCCGACCCCCCCTAGCGTCGCGCGCCGCCTCTCCGTCATCGACGTGGGGCGTCATCGCTGGGCGAACCGTCGGACTGCGATTACAATCCACGTCCATAACGTGTCGAAGTAATCAAGGAACATCACCCCGGAGCTGATGCCGAAAATTCAACGTCTGCCCGTGCACCTTGCCAACCAGATTGCCGCCGGCGAGGTCATTGAGCGCCCCGCATCGGTCGTCAAGGAGCTCGTCGAGAACGCGCTCGACGCCAATACGACCCGGATCGCGGTCACGGTGGACCTCGGAGGCAAGAAGCTCCTCCGCGTCGAGGACAACGGCGACGGCATGGGCGCCGAGGATGCGCGGCTGGCGATCGAACGGCACGCCACGAGCAAGATCGCCACCTCGGATGATCTCGGCGCGATCCGCACGCTGGGTTTTCGCGGTGAAGCCCTGCCGAGCATCGCCTCGGTCTCACACTTCACTCTGCGAACGCGTGCGCGCGGCGAGGCCACCGGCACGGAAGTGAAGGTCGACGGGGGGGCGCTGACGTCCGTGCGCGAAATTGGCGCGCCCGAAGGGACCTGTATCGACGTCGCCGACCTGTTCTACAACCTGCCCGCGCGGCGAAAATTCTTGAAGTCGGACACGGCCGAGACCACCCAGGTCTCGCGACTGATGACCCAGATGGCGCTGGGATACCCAGCCGTCGGGTTCTCACTGACGAGTGCCGGGTTCGCGACCGGATCCGGTCACGGACGCACGCTCCTCGAGTGCCCGCCTGCCGCAGGTCTCGGCGAGCGATTTTTCCAGCTGTTCGGCGAGCGCCCGGACCTCATCGAGATGCGCAAAGAGGCGGCCGGACTGAAGATCCACGGATACATCGCCGCTCTTGGTGACCAGGGACCCGTGCGCGGCGCCCAGAACGTCTTCGTCAATCGCCGCATCGTCAAGGACCGGACCATCGCACACGCGATCTCGGAGGCCTACACGGTCGCGACCATCAAGGAACGGAGCCCCGAAGTCCACCTGTTCATCGAGATTGCGCCGGACCGGGTTGATGTCAACGTGCATCCCACGAAGGCGGAAGTACGTTTTCTCGAGCAGTCGCTCGTGCACGAGGTGCTCCGCCGGGGTCTGGGCGATGCGTTGGGCCAGGGCCGAGCAACGGAGCTGCAGTTCACCCCCTTCAGCGCCAGGCCCTCGGAGCCGCAGCCGATGGCCATCCCGGGCGTGCTCGGCGGCGCCATCGTCGGTAACCGCTGGGCCGCCCAGGAGATGATCTCGGCCGGACGTGACATCCCGTCATACGGATTCTCGAATGCCCGGGACGGCGCGGCCATGCAGTCGCCCGACAGCGCCGCGACTGGTGGGCTGCCCGAGATCCAGGGCGCCGCGGGCCTCGCGCGGGGCATCGACATCCGGCCCATGATCCCGCTGGGCCAGTTCCGCGACACCTTCATC
>JACDBQ010000200.1 GCA_013694845.1 Acidobacteriota bacterium | reverse complement strand
CGCCGGTCACGACCGCGCCGCGCGTTCGGGCTGCACGCCGGGGCGGAAGAAGACGAAGAACAGCACCAGGACGACCGCAGCCGCGGCGGCCGGGACCATCCAGATCGTCCACCAGTCGTGAGTACTTGGTCCGAGCGTGTATGCCTCGACCACGCGTCCTGAGACCCAGGCGCCGATGAACATGCCGGCGCCAAGGGTGACGAAGGCGATGAATCCCTGCGCCGCGCCGCGGATACTGGCGTCCGCCCGCTGATCGACGTAGATCTGACCGGTCACGAAGAAAAAGTCGTAGCAGATCCCGTGCAACAGAATGCCGGCGTACAGCATCCAGGCCAGGTCGCCCGAGTTTCCGTGGGCAAACAGCAGGTAACGGAGGCTCCATGCCGCCATGCCGATGAGCATCGTTGCCTTGACCCCCAGCCGCGCGAGGAACCACGGCATCAGCAGCATGAACCCGATCTCCGACATCTGCCCCATGGTCATCTTGGAGGCCGGTTCCGCGACCCCGATCTCGTTGAGGAACAGGTTGGTGAAGGCGTAATAGAACTGCAGTGGAATGCAGAGCAGGAAGGACCCGATGACTAGCGTGGCAAAGGACCGGTCGCGCATCAGGGCCAGGGCATCGAGCCCCAGCGCCGCACGCACGGTGAGGGGTCCCGCCGTCCGCTTTGGCGGCGTGTGCGGCAGCAGCAAGGAGTAGGCGGCCATCAGCAGGGAGGCGCCTGCCGCGATGCGCAGCGGAAGCGCCGTGTGCTCGAGCCCGAGACGTCCCACCAGCAGCCCGGCGGCGATCCAGCCGATGGTGCCGAGCACCCGGATCTGGGGGAAGTCGCGTTGCGCGTCCTTGACGTGATGGAATGCGAGCGAATTGGTCAGCGCCAGCGTCGGCATGTAGCAGAGTGTGTAGCCGAGGAGAGCGGGATACAGACTGGCGAAGTTGTCCAGCGTGGACGCAAAGTAGAGCAGGCCCGCCCCGACCAGGTGGAGCAGCGCCAGCACCTTCTCGGTCGCGAAGTACCGATCGGCCACCATGCCGACGAAAAACGGCGAAATCATCGCCGCGACGGCGGTCGTGCCGTAGACGAGGCCGATCTGCGACCCGTCGAAGCCCAGGGTGGCCCCGAGGTACGTCCCCAGCGTGACGTACCACGCCCCCCAGACGAAGTACTGCACGAACATCATGCCTGAGAGCGCGAGGCGGATCACCGGTTCTCCCTGACGGATCCCTTCACCGCGGGCTTCGGAGCCGCCTCGGTGCGGCGCATCTTCTCCGGATCCCACCCGATGGCGCGCTGTTCGAAGTAGCTGTGGTTGGTGAGCACGGCCGGCCCGGCAGCACGGTACCCGAAGATCGCGTCTTCGACGACCGGCTTGCGGCTTCGCACGGAGTCGAAGAAATTCTGCAAGTGATCGTAGGTATCGTTGTATCCGGAAGGGGCTGTGTAGACCTCTTCGTTGCGCGGCAGGAGGTTGGTTTCCTCCGGGTATATCTCGCGGTGCTGCCGGGTGATGATCTCCTGGAGGGCCGCCGGGTAGGTACCGATCGACAGGCCGATATCCCTGGCGCGCGGCTGACGCGCAAGTGTCACACCGCTTCCGCCGATTGTGATGACACCCTCGGGTCCGGCGAAGCGGAACAAGTGCCCCTCGCCGCCACCTCCGTCGGCGAAATTCACTTTCAGCATCAGCGTGAATGCAGGATGTGCCGCCGTCTTCGGATAATCGTAGACGCCGACGGCCACGTCCGGCACGTCACGCCCGTCGTTCCAGTGGCGCAGCCCGCCGGTCGCCATCGCGCGGGTCGGTCCGTGCGAGTCGAGGACGTAGTGGATTCCAGAGAACAGGTGGACGAACAGGTCGCCTGGAATGCCGGTGCCGTAGTCGCGGTAATTCCGCCAGCGGAACAGGCGGATCGGCTCGAATGGCCGCTTCGGGGCATCTCCGAGGAAGCGATCCCAGTCAACCGTCTCGGGCGTCGCGTCGGGTGGCAGGGTGTATTGCCACGCGCCCATAGCGGAGTTGCGGTGCCACCAGGCCTCGACGAAGTTCAGCTCCCCGATCGCGCCGGACTTGTACAGCTCCCGAGCCTTGGCGTAGATGATCGAGCTCACCCGCTGGCTGCCGACCTGGAGGATCCGGTTCGTCGCCCGTGCGGCCTCGATCATCTGCGGCCCCTCCTCGAGGTCCTGGACCATGGGTTTCTCGACGTAAACGTCCTTGCCAGCCTTCATCGCATCGATCGAGATACGTGCGTGCCAGTGGTCGGGGGTGGCGATGATGACCGCGTCAACGTCGGGGCGCGCCAGGATCTCCCTGTAATCCCGCGTCGTGACGATGGCGTCGCCCCACACCTCCTTGGACCGGATCAGCCGGCCATCGTAGACGTCGGCGACCGCCGTGAGCTCGACGCCCGGAACACGAAGTGCCGTCCGCGTGTCGCCCATCCCCTGTCCGCCGGCGCCGATGAGCGCGATCCGCAGCCGGTCGGCCGGCCCAACCGGTCGGCGCCCGGTGTCCTGTGGCGCCTGCAGAGCGTGGACAGCCGCTGTCGTCCCGGTCACCCCGACCGCGCCCGCCGCCGCGGCGATTTTCAGAAACTCCCGTCGGGAGGAGCCCGGCTTGCTGTTTCGCATCTGGTTACCTCTCACTCCGCAATGAACGGCAAGGAAACGGGACGGCCGCCGAGCTCCGCGGAGCGGTCCGCGGCCAGGCAGATCTCCATGGTCTTCTGCGCCTCGAAGACGCTGATCGACGTTTCGCGATCCTCGAGAACGCAGGCGACGATCTCGTCGATTTCGGCCTGGAAGGGGTGGTGGCTCACGTCGACCGAGCCGGGCATCGCGCAGCGGATCCGGATCGCGGGGCGACCGCCCGGATCCGTCGCGGCTTCGAGCGCAACATCGGGGAAGGGATTCGCAGTGGACAGCTCGTCGAGGTCCAGCGTGGTGTCCTGCCACTGCAGAAGATCCTGTCGGAGCGTGGCGCGGTCTCCCATCAGCTCGAGCTCGAAGGTGTACGGCATCATGAAGTCAGTCGAGCTCGTGACGTGTCCGAGCGCACGCCCTTCGAGCGCCATGTTCACGATGATCGACGTCGGCCACTCGTATCCTGCTGTGAAATGAGTGTGGAAGGCGCTCACTTCGACGGCCTCTCTGCCGCCGCACCAGCGCAGCGCATCGACCGCATGACAGCCGGCCGCAAGAAGGTGACTGCGCCCGCTCGCCCGGGTGCGGACCCAGTCCCACCCGGGATACCAGTCGGTCACCCGGGACAGATACTGCACGCGCGCGAAACGAAGTTCGCCGAGCCGTCCGGACGCCTGCATCCACTGCGCGAATCGCAGCAAGGGGTTGTAGCGCAGCTCGAACGAGACGATCGTCCGGACGCCTGCGCGCCGCACCGCGTCGCGGATCCCGACGAGCTCGCCGAGATCCAGCCCGGTGGGCTTTTCGAGCACGATGTGCTTGCCCGCCCCGGCCGCCGCGATCGCTTCAGCCGCGTGCAGATGGTTCGGGGTGGTGATGACGACAATGTCCACGTCCGGAGCGGCGAGGAGGTCATCGAAGCGGGTGGTCATCCGGGCGTGGGGCAGCTCGAGATTGGCATTCGCCAGATTCGCGCGTGCGCGGGCCTCGTCACGGGCACAGAGCCAGGTGACGTCAGCATGCGGGTTCTTCTGGAAGGCGGCGATATGCTGCGCCGCGCACCAGCCGATGCCGTAGACCCCCACCCCCAGCCGGTTGTCTGCCGTCGGCATCTGTTTCACATCCCTGACTGCGGGAGCACTTCCACGCGCATCGGCGCCCGCGGTAGCCTACACTAGCACCGCTATGAAGCGTACCTATCCGTTTCGCCTGGCGAGTACCGCTGGGGCGACCCTCGTGCTGTTCTCGCTGTCGCAGGGAAATGCCCCCGGGGTGGTCGCGGTGGCGCAGAGCGACCAGGCCGCCTCAGGGTCGCGCGCGGTCGTGCTGATCAGTCTGGACGGATTCCCTGCCCGTGCGCTGGACGATCCCCAGCTGCCCGCTCCGAACCTGCGCGCCTTGATGGCTGGTGGCTCGAGTGCCAGCGGGATGCGCACGGTCAATCCCTCCGTGACGTGGCCGAGCCACACCACCTTCGTCACCGGAGTGCCGCCGGCGGACCACGGTGTCCTCTTCAACGGGATGCTGATCCGCGAGCCTGGCGTTTTGCCAAAGATCGAGCCGTGGCGCGACAAGCGCGACATGGTGCGGGTGGAGACGGTCTACGATGCCGCGCATCGTGCCGGACTGACAACCGCGCAGGTGAACTGGGTCGCGATCCACAACCCGGGGACCATCACGTGGGCGTTCGAAGAGCGGCCGGATCCTTCGGGGACGGTGGCGCGCGAGCTGATCGCCTCAGGACGGGTGACCGTTGACGAGATTGCCGGCTTCGCCAGCCGCAACGTCGTCTGGAAGGATCAGACGTGGACGAGCGCGGCCGTCCACATCATCGAGCGGCATCAGCCCGGTCTGCTGTTGCTGCATCTGTTGACGCTCGACAGCGCCCACCATCGCTACGCTTCGGGCAGTCCGGCGGCCTACGCGGCCATCGGATTTCTCGACGCCCAGCTCGGACGGGTCATCGATGCGGTGCAGCGGTCTCCGAAGAAGGATCGCACCACCCTCCTGGTCGTCTCCGATCACGGGTTCAAGGCCGCATCGCGCAGCGTCAGGCCGAATGCGATGCTCCGCAAGGCCGGTCTCCTGGCGGTCGATGCCGCGGGGAAGATCGCGAGCGGTGACGCATTTGTCATTTCCGAAGGGGGCACCGCGATGGTGTACGCGCTGGGCGCGAACCGCGCGGAGCTGGTGGCGAAGCTGTCGCAGCTGTTCCGGGGCGCGCCAGGAATCGAACGCGTGCTGGAGCCTTCCGAGTACGCGGCGCTCGGTTACCCGGTGCCGGACGTGAATGCGCAGATGGGCGATCTGGTCCTCGTTGCGGTCGAGGGCCACAGCTTTTCGGGTGCGGCGGACGGGTCGGACGTTGTCGATACTCCACAGCCGGCCGGATTCCACGGCGCCCTGAACACCGACCCGTTGATGGATTCGATCTTCGTCGCGTCCGGCGAGGGCATTCGAACCGGCGTCCGGGTGGATCGAATTTTCGCGGAGCAGGTTGCACCGACGATCTCGGCGCTGCTCGGTCTCCGCCTGCCCGCGGCTGCTGGCGCGCCGGTGACCGGTATCCTCACCCCCGGGGTGCCTCGTCGGCGTTGATGCCGGGCAGGCGCCGCCAAGAATTACTGCCGTTGTGGACTACGCGTGAACGGACCTCGTTGTAGGCTAGACACCGCCATGCATACCAGACGCTCGCTGTCGATGGTTCTCGTTGTCGGTGCCGGCGCATTGTCGCTGGCCGCGGCTCAAACCGGTCCGGGGCCTGCCGGCGCTGACACCCCGCTGTTCAACGGCCGCGACCTTTCGGGGTGGAAGGTGCCTGCCGGCGACAACGGCCACTGGCGAGTCGTGGAGGGCGTCATCGATTACGACGCGGCGAGCGAGGCCCCCGGCGACAAGCACCTCTGGACCGAGCAAAGCTACGGCGATTTCGTCCTGCGTCTGGAGTGGCGCCTCAAGAGCACGCCCTACGTGAACCCGAACGTGCCGATCATCCGGTTCGACGGCACGCACAAGAAGGACGCCGAGGGGCGGGACATCCGTATTCCGGTACCCGATTCCGATTCCGGTGTGTTCCTTCGCGGGTTAGACAAAGCGCAGGTGAACATCTGGTGCTGGCCGATCGGTTCCGGTGAAGTGTACGGCTACCGCACCGATTCGAAAATGCCTGCGGCGGTTCGCGCCGGCGTGACTCCCGCCAGGAACGCCGACCGCCACATCGGCGAGTGGAACGCGTTCGAAATCACGATGCGCGACAGCCGGCTGACCGTGGTCTTGAACGGTGAAACGGTCATCAGTGATGCGGACTTGCCCGGTGTGCCGGCGCGTGGACCGATCGCCCTCCAGCATCACGGGTCGAAGAAAGGGGATCTCTGGTCCTCGCCCCCGAGCCTGGTGCAGTTCCGCAACATTTCCATCAGGGAGCTGCCCGCGGCCGGACAGCGCCCGGCACCAGAAATGTCCAGGTAGAGGAGGGACGATGGACCGTCTCGACCGGCGTGACTTTCTTGCGTTGGGCGGCGCCGCTCTCACCGCGTCGCTGGTCGGCCCCGACTCGACGGCGGCAGCCGAGCTCCAGGGTGGCGCCACGCCGTTTTCCACCGCGCCGGTCGATACCGTGCGGGTCGGCTTCGTCGGGATCGGCGGCATGGGTTCCAATCACGTGCAGAATCTCGTCAAGATACCCGGCTGCCGGATCACCGCCGTGTGCGATACCCGGCCGGAGCGCACCGCCTGGGCGACCAAGCTCATTACGGCCGCAGGGCACCCGGCGCCCGCCGCCTACACCCGCGGCCCGCGTGACTTCGAACGGCTGTGCGAAACCGAAGATCTCGATCTCGTCTACAACGCCACGCCGTGGGAATGGCACGTACCGATCATGCTGGCCGCGATGAGGAACGGCAAGCACACCGCAACCGAAGTACCCGCCGCCATGACGCTCGACGACTGCTGGGCGCTCGTCGAGTCCGCCGAGAAGCACCGCCGGCACTGCGTCATGATGGAGAACTGCAACTACGACCGCATGGAGCTGATGGTCTTCAACATGGTCCGCCAGGGCCTGTTCGGCGAGCTCCTGCACGCCGAAGGAGGCTACCTTCACGACCTGCGAGGCATCAAGTTCGCCGATGAGGGCGAAGGGCTCTGGCGCCGCGCCTGGGCGATCAAGCTGGATGGGAATCTGTATCCTACCCATGGCCTCGGTCCGGTCGCCAACTGCCTCGACATCAACCGGGGCGACCGTTTCGATTACCTCGTGTCGATGAGCAGCCCCTCCCGCGGGCTGCAGGAGTGGGCCGCGGATCATCTGCCCCCTGACTCGCCGAAGCGGCGCGAACGGTACGCGCTCGGCGACGTGAATACCAGCATCATCAAGACGTCATCCGGCAAGACGGTGATGGTGCAGCACTGTACCAACCTGCCGCGCCCCTACAGCCGGATCCACCTGGTGCAGGGCACGAAAGGCCTCTTCCAGGGCTACCCGAATCGAGTCTACGTCGAAGGGCGCGGGAAAGAGGATCAGTGGCAACGGGCCGACGAGGTGCTCGCCGAGTTCGAGCACCCGCTCTGGAAGGAGATGGCCGAGGCCGCCGAAGGGGCCGGCCACGGCGGCATGGACTTCATCGAGGACTATCGCCTGATCGCCTGTCTGCGGGAAGGCCAGCCCACGGACATGAACGTGTACGACGCAGCGGCGTTGAGCGCGGTCGTCCCGTTGACGGTGCGCTCGGTCGGCCGTCGCGCGAGCGCGGTCGAGTTCCCCGACTTCACACGCGGCCGCTGGAAGACGCTGCCCCCTCTGGGCATCCTCCACAGGTAGCGGCTGATGCGTCTCACCGCGCTCGACTGGGCGATTGTCGCCGGATCGATCGTCGTCTCGTTCATCCCGGCGTTGTGGCTGGCGCGCCGCGGGGGGCGGAACACCGCCGAGTTCTTTACCTCCGGCCGTGCCGCCCCCTGGTGGCTGATCGGTGTGTCGATGGTCGCGACCACCTTCAGCACCGACACGCCGAATCTCGTAGCCAACCTGGTTCGCGAGGGCGGTGTGGCGGCGAACTGGGTGTGGTGGGCGTTCCTGCTGACGGGAATGACCACCGTGTTTTTCTACGCGCGGTTGTGGCGGCGCCTCGGTGTGCTCACCGACCTGGAGTTCTATGAGCTGCGCTACTCGGGTACGGCGGCCACGTGGGTGCGAGGCTTCCGGGCGATTTACCTGGGTGTCTTTTTCAATGTCGTCATCATGGCGGCGGTCAACCTCGCCGCCGCGAAGATTGCCAACGTGCTGCTCGGGTGGCCGATCGGCCAGACCCTGATCGTCTGTGGCGCGCTGAATGTCGCGTTTGCCGCGACCTCCGGCCTGTGGGGCGTGATGGCCACCGACTTCGTCCAGTTCGGCATTGCCATGGCCGGCTCGGTCACGGCAGCCGTGTACGCGTTGCGGCGGCCGGAGGTCGGCGGCCTGGACGGCCTGCTGGCCCAGCTGCCGCCGGCAACGACCTACATGCTGCCTGACCTCGGCCGCTGGGACGTGGCCCTGCCCCTGCTCGTCGTTCCGCTGGCCGTGCAGTGGTGGGCCACGTGGTACCCGGGCGCGGAGCCGGGAGGCGGCAGCTACATCGCGCAACGCATGCTGGCCGCGCGGAGCGAGCGCGACGCGCTCTGGGGAACGCTGCTCTTCAACATGGCGCACTACGCGCTCCGACCCTGGCCGTGGATCATCGTGGCGCTCTGCTCGATGCTGGTCTTTCCGACGGTGGCTGACATCGGCCGCGCACTGCCGCACGTCGACGCCCGGCTGCTCGGCCACGACATGGCGTATCCGGCGATGCTGACCTTTCTCCCATCAGGACTGATGGGGATGATGGTGGCGGGGCTGCTCGCGGCGTATGTCTCCACGATTTCGACACACCTGAACTGGGGCACGTCGTACGTCATTCACGACT
>JACDBQ010000196.1 GCA_013694845.1 Acidobacteriota bacterium | reverse complement strand
GACCCGCTCGTCTTTCAGGCCATTTTCGGACTGGACTGTGGTGTGCACCATGCCGGGCATGGGCAAGGAGACTGATTTCGGAAGCGCACGATGGCATTCGCAGTTGCGGTCAGCCATCTCTGTGCACTGATACCCAGAGCCAGAAAACCGCCAAACTGAATCTCGGCGTTTCGGTACGGCGCCACCGACCCTCCCGGGTTGACCCGAGGTCACCCTTACCCTCCTTCAGAATTGCACCCTTACGTCAGCATTGCCATTAATCAATCTCGATAATCCCCCACGACTTCTCAGCCTCCTCCGTCGTGCCGGCGAGCGCCAGCACGGGCTCCTGGAGTGGCAGGTGCGAGAGCACATATCCGTGCACTTCGCGGGCGATCTCCTCCTCGGTCGGCAGCGTCGGCCGGCAGTGCAGGCGCACCCACAGCCGTAGCATCGGGTCGGCGAAGCTGTACCGCTTGAGACGGGAGACGATCAGGTCGACGTCTTCCAGCCACGACAGGTAATCCTTGGTCGACCCCGGCGTCCGGCGCAGCCGCAGGGCGATCTCCGTGAGTGTGAGCGGCTCCTCTTCCGCGAGGACGTCGAGGATGGCCTTCAACGCACCGTAACCCCGGGCCCGGTGGAGCCGTAGTTCGTAGCAGAACCGGCACGCGGCCGAAAGGGTGCCGCCCTGTGCGAGCAATGAAGCCAGCGCGCCGACTGGATCTGCGGTTCCACGCGTCGCCATGCCGGCCGCCGCCTCGGCGATCATCCGCGCGTACGCGGGACGACCGTTCGAGAGTGCATGCACCATCCGGACGAGGTCATCGCGCCGGGGATCATCGTCTTCGAGATGCGGATCGTGCGGCCACGCGATCGTCGACCGGATCTCAGCGGGGGACAGGGGGGCCAGGTGAATCAGTTCGAAATTCGTCGGCGCGTCCCGTAACAGCCGGTGCGCACGGGCCACGAAGCGGGTCGTGAGGACGAACCGGTTGCCGCTCGAGGCCAGGGCTCCGAACATATCCCGGAGGACGCTGCGCAACCCCGGGAAGCTCTCGAAGGTCCGCAACTCGAGAAACTCGTCGAGCAGAAACGTCGCGGGCGCGTCGCCAGGCGAGCGCGCGGTATCGAGCACAGCCAGCGCCGCATCGAACGCGTCCCGTGCCCCATGTTCCGCCGCTCCCTGCCCGTAGGGGTGGGCGGGGAAGGGGGACGCATCACGCATCGATTTGAGAAACCGCTCCGGCGTGGTGGCGATCCGTTCGACGTCGATGTACTGGGACTGCGAGCGGCCGATCAGATCCCGGAGCCGCAGCAGCAGCGAGGTGCGGCCCGATCCACACCCGCCGAGAAGCACCGGGATACGCGGACCCGTCGTCCCGGTGCCGTCCAGCGCCGCGAGGATCCGTCGCTCGAGTGCCGGCCGTTCCGGAATCATCATCGGGCCCCCTCCGGTCGCAGCGAGGGCATATCGATACCCTGCCGCCTCGCCGCGGCGATGGCGTCGGGGTAGCCGGCATCGGCGTGACGAACAATGCCAAGGCCGGGATCGCACGTGAGCACACGTTCGAGCTTCTCGTCTGCCTCGCGCGTGCCGTCAGCCACGACGACCATCCCCGCGTGAAGCGAGTAGCCGATTCCGACCCCCCCCCCATGGTGGACCGATACCCAGGTGGCGCCCGACGAGGCGCTGAGGAGGGCATTGAGGACGGGCCAGTCCGCAATTGCGTCGCTGCCGTCGCGCATCCCTTCGGTCTCGCGGTTGGGCGATGCGACGGATCCGGCATCGAGGTGATCCCGGCCAATGACGATCGGGGCCGACACGACGCCGCGCCGAACGAGGTCGTTCAACGCGAGCCCGAATCTGGCGCGGTCACCATAGCCCAGCCAGAAGATCCGGGCCGGGAGCCCCTGGAAGGCCACCCGTTCGCGGGCGAGCCGGATCCAGCGGCACAGGGGTTCGTCGTTTGCGAACATCTCCAGAGCGAGACGGTCCGTCGCCGCGATGTCGGCCGGATCTCCCGACAGCGCCGCCCATCTGAAGGGACCTTTGCCCTCGCAGAACAGCGGCCGGATGTATTCCGGCACGAAGCCCGGGATGTCGAACGCGTTCGCCACGCCACCCTTGACCGCTTGCGCGCGGATGTTGTTGCCGTAGTCGAAGGTGATCGCGCCTCGCGTCTGCAACTCGAGCATCGCGCGGACGTGTTCGGCCATCGATGCGGTCGACCGCCGGATATATTCCTGCGGATCAGCCGCCCGGAGCGCGTCCGCGTCCGCGACCGAGAGACCGCGCGGAATGTATCCGGTGAGGGCGTCATGGGCCGACGTCTGATCCGTCAGCACGTCGGGCACGAGCCCGCGGCGCGCCAGCTCCGGGAGGACGTCGGCGGCGTTCCCCTCGAGCGCTATCGAGCGTGCGGTGCCGTCCGCCCGATAACGCTCGATCCGTTCCAGGGCGTCCGGCAACGATCCGGCGCGCTCGTCCACATATCGGGTCGCCATCCGCCGGTCGATCTTCGAGGAATCGACTTCGATCACCAGCGCGATCCCTCCATTCATCGTGATCGCCAGAGGCTGGGCGCCGCCCATGCCGCCAAGCCCGGCGGTGACGACGAGACGCCCGGTCAGCGAGCCGCCGAAATGGCGCCGGGCCAGCTCCGCCAAGGTTTCGTACGTCCCCTGGAGGATTCCTTGCGTGCCGATGTAGATCCAGCTCCCTGCCGTCATCTGGCCGTACATGGTCAGGCCCCGATCCTCGAGATCGCGAAAGATGTCCCACGTGGCCCAGGCCGGCACCAGCAGGGCGTTGACGATGATGACGCGCGGCGACCACGGATGGGTGCGAAAGACGGCGACCGGTTTGCCTGACTGGACGACGAGGGTCTCGTCGTCTTCGAGCCTCGTCAACGTCTCGACGATGGCGTCATACGCCTCCCAGCTGCGGGCGGCGCGGCCGGAGCCACCGTAGACGACGAGATCGTCCGGCCGTTCGGCGACCGCGGGGTCGAGGTTGTTCATCAGCATGCGCATGGCAGCTTCCTGCCCCCATCCTTTGCAGGTGCGGGTCGCGCCGCGAGGCGCGCTGACGTGGCGGCTGAGAATGCTCATGACGAATCGGGTGCGTGGCGAGCGAAGGTTGAAATCTAGAAACCTACGACGTGGTTGTCAAATCAAAATCGAAAATTTCTTACTTGACTTCCACGCCGCATGCGCGGGCGAATGATCCGTTCAGAATCGTGTCGGCTATCGCCTCGATATCCGGAGCCGGCGGCCGATCCTCGATCAGCGTCGGTGCGACCGCGCGCACAAAGGCGTGGGCACGTCGCAGCGGCGCGGACGTCTCGAGCGGCGCGAGCAGATCGATCGCCTGCGCCGCGCACAGGACTTCGACCGCGACCACCCGCGCGGCCGTGTCGACCGCCCGCTGCGCCTTCAGCGCGGCTCCCATGCTCATGCTGACGTGATCCTCTCTGTTCGCCGATGTCGGGATTGTATCCACGCTGGCCGGATGGGCAAGGGTCTTGAGCTCCGACGTCAACGCCGCGGCCGTCACCTGCGCGATCATGTACCCCGACTGCAATCCGCTCGCCGTCGTGAGGAACGCCGGAAGCCCGCTCAGCGCCGGGTTGACGAGACGGTCGGAGCGCCGTTCGCTGATCGTCGCGAAATGAGTCACCGCGATCGCCAGCAGGTCCGCCGCGATCGCAATCGGCGCGCCGTGGAAATTGCCCCCCGACACGATGTCGCCGTCATCGCTGAAGACCATCGGGTTGTCGGTGGCGGAATTGACTTCGATCCGCAAGGTGCGCCGCGCGAACTCGAGCGCATCGCGTGCCGCGCCGTGCACCTGGGCGGCACAGCGCAACGAGTAGGCGTCCTGCACCCGGCTGCACCCCTCGTGCGATTGGTTGATCGCGCTGCCGTGGAGCAGCGCCAGGATGTTGGCGGCCGAGGCCCGCTGCCCGGCATGAGGCCGTGCGTCGTGGATGCGCGCCTCGAAGGGATGCATCGAGCCCCGGAGCGCGTCGATCGACAGCGCCGCCGCAATGTCGACGGCGCGCGACAGGTTGCCGGCAGCCACCACCGCGAGTGCCGCGACGGCCGCTGACGGTTGGGTCCCGTTAATGAGCGCGAGCCCTTCCTTGGACTCGAGCGTGATGGCGTTGAGGCCGGCGGCACGCAGCGCATCATTCCCCGACATCACCGGCGAATTGTTCACGGCGGCGAAGCCCTCGCCGACCAGGACCAGCGCCAGATGCGCCAGGGGCGCAAGATCACCGCTGGCGCCAACCGACCCGCGGCTCGGGACCAGGGGATGCACGCCACGGTTCACCATCTCGAGCAGGAGCTCGAGCGTACCGCGGCGGATCCCGGAAAAGCCCTTGGCGAGAACATTGGCGCGCAGCGCCATCGACGCACGGACGGCACGCACCGCCAGCGGCTCGCCGACACCGGCCGCGTGACTGCGCAGGAGGTTCAGCTGCAGCGCGCGCAGGTGGTGCCTCGGGATCGCGGTCTCGGCGAGGGCGCCGAACCCCGTGTTGACACCGTACACCGCCGCGTCTCCCGCGGCCTTGCGATCCACAACCGCACGGGCATCGTCGACTCGCCGAGCGGCGGCGGACCCGAGCGCAACCTGTTCGCCGCCGTCGGCAATGGCCGAGAGCTCGTCGAGGGAGAGCGAAGCGCCGTCGAGGTGAATCATTACATCTCAGAACACAAAACAAAGAACACAGAACAGAAAGTTGAGAATGGAAAAACCGCGCTCGTCGAAACCAGGAGTGCAGAAGTCTGAAGGTAGAATACAGCGGTTATGAACATCGCAGTGCTGGGTGCGCAGTGGGGTGACGAGGGGAAAGGGAAGATCGTCGACCTCCTGACGCCGAATTTCTCGATCGTCGGCCGGTACCAGGGCGGTCACAACGCGGGGCACACCGTCTACGCCAACGGGCGCAAGTTCGTTCTTCGCCTCCTGCCGTCCGGCATTCTCCACGACGGCATCACTTGCGTCATCGGCAACGGCGTCGTCGTCGATCCGCAGGCCCTGTTCGCGGAGATCGACGAAGTGGAGTCGGCAGGCGTGAAGATCGGTGACCGCCTGATCATCAGCGACAAGGCACACCTGATCCTGCCGTATCACCGCGAGCTCGATCTCCTGAGCGAGGCGCGCCGCGGCGAGCGGAAAATCGGGACGACGTCGCGGGGGATCGGTCCGGCCTACGAAGACAAGATCGCCCGGCGCGGGGTGCGCGTCGGGGACCTCGCGAACATGGACGCGTTAGCGAGCGCGGTGCAGCACAACGTCGCCGCGCGGAACCGGATCATCCCCGAGTCGACGATGGACGCAGGGCAGGTGATGGAGGAGCTGCGGAAGGCCTGGGAGCGAATGTCTCCGTGGGTGGCGGACGTGTCCCTGTTTCTCGCGCGCGCCCGTGCCGCGGGACGATCCATCATGTTCGAAGGGGCGCAGGGCACGCTGCTCGACATCGATCACGGGACCTATCCCTATGTCACCTCGTCGAATGCGACGATCGGCGGTGTCTGCACGGGTCTCGGCGTGCCGCCCCGCGCGATTGACGGCGTCGTCGGGGTCGCAAAGGCCTACACCACGCGTGTCGGGGAAGGTGCGCTGCCCACCGAGCTGACAGGAGAGATGGGAAACCGGCTTCGCGAGACCGGGCAGGAGTTCGGCGCCGTCACGGGTCGTCCGAGACGATGCGGGTGGTATGACGCCGTGGCGGTGCGGTACGCGGTGCGAGTCAACGGCCTTGACGCGCTCGCGCTCACCAAGCTCGACGTGCTCGACGGTCTGTCTGAGCTGCAGATCTGCACCTCATACCGGTGCCACGGGACGATCCTGACCGAGATGCCCGGCGATCACGCGCAGCTGTCGGCGTGCGAACCGGTCTACGAGACGCTGCCTGGCTGGGACGCACCGACAGCCGGCATCCGTCGGTTTGAAGAGCTACCGCGCGAAGCCACGGCTTACATCGCGCGGCTCGAGGAAATCACCGGGGTTCCGGCGGCGATCGTGTCCACGGGTTCGAAGCGCGAAGACACGATCATCCGTGCCCATTCAGTGGCCGCGAAGTGGTTCGGACGGAATTAGGCTCTCGGCTTTCGGCTCCAGGCCAGGCTCTCGGCGACCGACGTTGACACACCAGAGCCCAGAGCCTCTCAGGCCCGATTCCTGCTGCTGAACTGCTCGACGAAATCCCTGTCGGCGTCCACAAACTCCACTCCCGCTCGATAGACCGGAGCGCCACTCGCCTTCGGCAATTCGAACTTCGCCCAGGCGATCGTGCCGCGACAGCGGACGAGCGTTTCGTCCTGCGGGATCGTCACGCGCACCTTCTGATTGGGACGGAGGATCGTGCCCGACAGGACCTGCGCGCCGGTGATCGAGAGATCGATCAGTGACACGGGGTTTCCATCCAGCTGGAGCTCCACGCCGGCCTTTATCGGTTGGCGCGGCGCCCGACGAGTACCGTGCCAGTC
>JACDBQ010000182.1 GCA_013694845.1 Acidobacteriota bacterium | reverse complement strand
GACCACGCCCAGCGATGCCGCGCTGGTGCTCGCGCCGTCATAGCGCGTCGTCGTCACCTCCGTATGCCCCAGAAACACCGTGTTCTCGCGACGCGCCAGGAACTCGCGGCTATCGGCGTGGGTGCTGCGCGGATAATGCGCGTAGAACACGCTGGCGGCGTGGCTCTCATCGTTAAGCGCGGCGCCACTATAGCTGTAGGTGGTCAAGCCGGCCCGGCTATAGCTCTGAGCGGTGGTGTCCTAGCGCAGTTCCTGCGTGACACGATGATAGTTTTCATGCAGCGAGTCCGAAGTCACATTTGGATCATGGAAGGTGTAGCTATAGCTGAAGCGCGCCTCGCCACCCTGGTTGTTCGAGCCGCTCAGCAGGCGGTTCCAGCCGGCGCGCGGCGCGAAGCCTGGGCCGAAGTCGGTGTCGTAGGTGAAGCTCTGCGCCGGCAGGGCGCTCGTGCCATCGCTGCCCACCAGTTGCACCTCGCGCAGCGTCAGCACGCGCTGGCCGTTGCCTTCCTTGCGGTCGGTCTGCAGACTGGTCTCGGCGCTCTCATAGCGCAGGTCATAGCGCCGCACCAGTTCGGGGACGCCGGCGCCCGGCGGCTGGCTGAGCACCTTGATCTGGTCGAGGCGATAGACTTCATGCGGCGCGATGCGCTGCCAGTAGTCACTCGCGTTGGGATAGTAGGCGTGTTCCCAGCGCGTATCCACGCCCGCCGTGTAACCGCTGGCGCGGTCAGCCACCACGAACTCGACCCGGTAGCGTGGGACACCGGCGCCGTCGAAGGCCCAATTGATCATGGCCAGGTGCGCGGCCGGATGGAAGGTCCCGCTGAATTCGACCTATGTGAGGACCTGGTAGGCATAGGTGATGCGGTTGGCGTGGGTGTCGGTGGTCTGGGTCAGCAGCCATTGGTAGACTTCGGAGCTATTGGTCCCAAGCTCGGCGTTGCCCGTGTTTTCGACGAGTTGTTGGGTGAAATCGTAGCGCGTGCCATCAGGCGTCCAGACCTGCCACGTGCCGTCGCTCAAGGCGCGCACGCGGGTGAAGTTCTCGTCGACGGCGTGCCAGGACCAATGGTCGAGCGCGCGGTCAAAATAATCGGAGTAGCCCGGCAGCAGGTGTCCGCGCACGATGTCAAACGAGCGTCCGCCGAGCACGATGGTAAAATGGTCCCAGGCGGAGCCGGCCAGGTTGCGATTGCGAGCGATGGCGCCGGCGCCCTGTAGGCTCCAGCCCTTGCCGGTCGAGGGCGCCTGCCAGTGCTCGCGCGCGCCGTTTGAGCCATCGGTGGCTGTACTTGAGTACTGGAGCGCCAGTTGCGGAGCGAAGGCGGCCGGGCCACTCGGAAGCTGGATCGGCAGGCTATAGGTTGCGGCGCCGGTGAAGCCGGCGACCTGAAAGCCTTGCAATTGCGGGACATACACCTCGCTCGAGCTGACGCCATTCGACAGCGCGAATGTGCTGAAATGGTCAACCTTGGCGCTGGCGATCCCGGTGGACGAGTCGATGCGCGTGGGCAGTGGCGTCCAGGCGCCCGCCGGCTCGCTTCTCGCCTGTGTCTCGCTCGCGCCAGCGGGATCGAACCAGAAGAGATGCAGGTTGGCCTCAGCGATGCCGAGCACGGCCAGTTGCTCCGGCGAATAGCGCACGGCGATCTCCAGCGGGTCCTGGAAGGTCTCAACCTCGGCGCCCTGGTCGTCGGTGGCGTCCAGGTAAAACGGAGCGAAGCCGCGCGCGGCATTGGCCGGTGGCGGCAGGTCGCGCACGGGCGTCACACCGTGGCGCAGCGTCAAGGCGCGGTCAGTGGCTGCGGGCGGCAGCGTCACGGTGACACTGCCATCGCTGCTGCGCAAGGTCGCCGGCAGCGCGGGCGGGCTGACCACCGCGCCGCCCTGAGCGGTGACGGGCTCAGTGAGTTCAGCGGCGGTCACGCGCGGCTGGAACAGGAGCGCGCCGCTGGCGGGGAGTTGGAGCACGCGAAAGGTGGCGCTGAGGGTGACGTGGCTCTGCATATGCGCGAACTTAAGGTCGGGAG
>JACDBQ010000360.1 GCA_013694845.1 Acidobacteriota bacterium | reverse complement strand
CGAGGTGCTGCGACTTGCCGCAGGCCTCGAACAGGCGAGCGAGCATCCGCTGGCGGCCGCGATCGTCGAGGGGGCGCGGGGCCGTGGCCTCCAGATCCCCACGGTCGCAGACTTCGACTCGCTGACCGGACGCGGTGTATCGGGCACCGTTGACGGCAAACGGCTCCTCCTCGGCAACGCGAAGCTGCTCGAGGAGAAGGCCATTGCCACCGAGCACCTGGCCGAGGCGATCGATCGCCAGCGGCGCGAAGGGCAGACGGTCATGTTTCTCGCGATCGATGGGACGCTGGCGGGTACTATCGGCGCCGCCGATCCGATCAAGAGCTCGACGGCCGAAGCGATCCGGCTGCTCCACGGGGAGAAGCTGCGGGTGGTGATGTTGACCGGCGACAACCAGGCCACCGCCGCCGCTGTTGCGTCGAAGCTGGGGATCGACGAGGTGATTGCCGACGTGCTCCCCGATGAGAAGCGTGCGGTGATCCAGCAGCTGCAGCGGGAGGGGCGCGTGGTGGCGATGGCGGGCGACGGCATCAACGACGCTCCGGCGCTGGCTGAGGCGTCGGTCGGCATCGCGATGGGCACCGGAACGGACGTCGCGATCGAGAGCGCGGGCATCACGCTCGTCAAGGGCGACCTGCGCGCGATCGTGCGCGCGCGGCGCCTGAGTCGCCTCACGATGAAGAACATTCGGCAAAACCTGTTCCTGGCCTTTGTCTACAACGCGGCCGGCGTACCGGTGGCGGCGGGGCTGCTGTATCCGTTCCTCGGGATCCTGATCAGTCCGATCTGGGCGAGCGCCGCGATGACGTTCAGTTCGGTGTCGGTCATTCTGAATGCATTGCGGCTACGAAACGCGGATCTGTAAGCTGTCGTGGAGTTGCCGGAGCCGTTCTGAACGAGCTGACCGAGGGGGCCGCCTCGTCGAAGATCAGTGCCCGGTCAGTGTTGGGCCAGCCCACCACCGGCAAGGTGGACGGCGACGAACAGGAAGATCAGCGCGCCGATCGCGAGCAGCACGTACCAACCCCACGGTCTGATGAGGGTCGATGGGTTGTGCACCTGGGTCTCGGCCGGGCTGCGGGGTGTACTCGCGGCGTTCCGTAGCCTGCGGCGTCCATGTGCGGTGATGCCCCACGGCTTGTAAACCGACAGCGTCGTGTTCACGAGCAACACCAGCAGAGCCAGACCGGCGTCACCCACCAGCCGGATCCGAAGGCCGCCGAGATCCGCCGGCGACAGGACTCGCTCTGACGCAAGGGCTGCCGCGCGGCCCACCGGCCCCATGTGCAACAGGAGGAGGATGGTGGCGGCGATGGTCAGCAGGAATTTGACCAGGACCCAGTAATGCCGGAACAGGCCCCATTGAGTGCCGAGTGATTGAACGAGTCCCGTCACGAGCGCAGCGAGGCTGCAAGGGACGATGACGAACCACCCGACCAGATCCATCGCGAGATAGGAGGCACGCACCGTCCCGGCATCCTCACTCGTGACGCCGGCGACCGCCAGCGCCAGAAACGCCGCGACCGCGCCAAGCCATCCCACCGAGGACGTGACATGCGCGGTGAGTGCAAGCTTACGCACGCTGGGTGTCATGGTCATAACGGAGTGTGGCCTTCAAGACCTCCGCCGGACGAGGTGAACAGATCTACAAGGCCCTCCGTCGATGCTCGATCAAGGCGGTCTAAATCCGGGCTGCGCGGCCAGCGTACCAGGACCGAGCTGAATGGCAGGTGAACGGGCGTGCCGCTTCCCGAAGCGACACTCGCCACTCTCGCGTTCAGGCATCGTCGGCGAGCAGGCGCGAATATGGTAATATGGCATCGTTATGGCAAAGAAGCTGACCTTCTCGGTTGACGATGCCACGGTGCTGACGTTGAGGAAGACCGCCGAGCGACTGCGCAAGCCGCAGAGCATGGTCGTGCGGGAGGCGGTTGCGGAGTATGCGGCGCGCGCTGGACGGCTGACTGAGACCGAGCGGCGGCACCTGCTGAAGGCGGTGGATCAGATGATTGCGCAGCCGCCCAGCCGGCCGGAGACTGAGGTCGCCGGCGAGCTCCGCGCGGTGAGGCAGGCGAGGCGGCAGGGCGGTCGCCGGCATCCTGCCGAATGATTCACGTCGATACGTCCGCGCTGATCGCCGCACTTACCGGCGCACGCACGGCGGCGTTCGTGCTGCGCGGGTTCATCAGCGATGGCCTGAGGGTGGGCATCTGCACTCCCGTGCTGTACGAGTGGCACCGGGGACCGAGAAGCCCGCAAGAGCTCGCGTCCCGACAGACCTTGTTTCCGGACCACGCGGTGTTCCCCTTCGGCCTCGACGAGGCGGTGCTGGCGGCCGACCTGTACCGTCAAATGGCGCGCCCCCGCCGGCGCGAGATCGACATCGCCATTGCCGCTTGCGCTCTGACCAATAGTGCGGCGCTGTGGACCCTCAATCCCAAAGACTTCGCGGACATCCCTGGCTTGACGCTCGCGACTTGACCTCGCCAGGCTGGATCCTGGCGTCGGCAGGACGTACGCGATGCTCATGCGCTGCGGGCACCACCTCCAGGACCCGCAGCTGCGCAGCGGTCTCGAACCGGCGCCCGTCTAGCATCCGTTACCCTGGCCGCAACCAGCCCACATCACCTCGTCGCCAGTAACGCGGCTCTGACCGCGTTCCGGCCAACCGTGCCGCCGAGGACGGCGTGTTGAGTTCCAGCAGCGGTTTCCATGAGCACCCAGGACGAACCGGAGGCACGGAGCCTGGCCGCATAATCCTCGGCCGGTCCCAGCACGCCGGTACGATCGAATTCTCCGATGATGAAGTGGATCCGGGTCGCCTGGTGCGTGTAGTCGCTGCCACCCGTGGCGATGGATTCCTGGTCCCACCGGGAGCTGAAGACGGGGTCGCTACGGAAGCAAGGTCCATCGGCGTAGATGCCGAACCCGCGATCGATGAATTGACGGGTATCGTCCGCGAACCAGTATCGCTCCTCGCCCGGGCGGCGCAGACACGCCTTCGTCAACGCCCCGTGAGGAGGGCCGCCGGTCGGGATGACCCCGTCGAGAATGTCGTCCAGCCCATAGTGACTGAGGGCGTAGGAGCTCTGTGACGCTCCGCCGCTGTTGCCGGTGACGCAAAACCCGCAGCGGCCATTCGACGACCGCGCGATGCCAAGCGGGAGGAACTGGGTCTCGTGAATCCACTTGAAAGCCGTCGCGGGACGGCAGGCCAGACGCGCCGTTCCTGCGTCGCTGCCGCGATCAGCCTCGAGCCAGTTGGCGTCCCATCGCAGCTGAACGACCCGGAAACCATCTGCAAGCAACTGCTGCAGCAGCGTATCGCGCTCGCCTCCCCGAGCGCGTAGTTCTCGCCACCGGAACCCGTGGTGAAGACCACCACGCCACGCGGGGCGGTCCTCGGATCGTCGATGGCGACGAAGCCCGGGATGCTTCGGTAATCCCCGGACACGTGACCTCGATCCCCTGGCACACCTGTCCCGGCGGGCAGAACGCGTCCTGTGCCTCGGTCACGTGGAGCGTTCCCATTGGAAGTGTGAATCCTGGCGTTGGTCCGGGGTTCGGCGGGTTCGTCGCCCCGGGCGGAAGCGTAGCTCCACCCGGGGCGGTGGGCCCGCCGCAACCTGCAAGCGTCGCACAGAACGCCGCTGCCACCAGTAGCAGGGAGCCAGTCCTGATGGACGCAGGAACTCTGTCCGTGGATGTCATGGATTGCGGAGATACCATTCCCGCGCCGTGGAGTCCGAGCGGAAAAAAGTCAGCAGGAGCTCGGCGACCTTTCGGCGGCCGGTATCGCTCGGGTGCACGCCGTCGCTGGCAAAGTCTGAACAGACCCAGCGAAGTCCGTCCGCGCGCGGCGTCGTGCCATCCGCCCATAAGTACGGGCCCCACGAGAGCCAGGGAGCGGTGGCTGTCTCGCCCGCATACGTCAGGGCGCCGCTCAACTGGTCTTCGATCGTCCACCTGACTGACAGTCCGCCCTCGTACGCGTACGGCTCGGGATTCAAGAGGCTGGTCGCGTACCCGCCATAGCTCCGGCTGGAGAGGTAGGCCAGACGCACATTGGGGAAACGAGTTTTCAGAGTGCGCAGGACCGTCGCCTGGTCCTGCCTGAGACGCTGGGCGTAACCCGGCCATCCCTCTGTCGGTCGAGCGTTTGCCAGCTTGACCCAGGCCACGGTCACTTGACGCGAGCTCAGGCCCGCGCTCGTGACGCGACGCTCTGCTTCGTCCCAGCAGCGGCACGCCGGATTGGCCCACTCGCCCGCTGTCACGCCCCCTTGCGCCGCGTCGATAACCACCAGCCGTGGGTCTTTCCCCGGATCCGCTTCAGCGATTTCCTGGAACAGGCTGAATTCCTGGGTCGTGTTGGACATGCCGATGGACACCAACGCGTATTTTCCGTCCGGGTCAGGCCGGCCGTCGCGATCGAGCGGACCAGTCTCCCGGGCCAGCCCGAGGCCTGCAGCGTCGTGACCCGCAGGGCGCACGTTGCCGCCTCCAGGATAGAGTCCGCCGGGCTGTCCCTGATATCCGGTGGCGGCTGAATCGGTCAACGGCGCATAGCCCACCGAGGTACGTGAGCACCCCGCCGCGGCCGTCCCATCAGGCGCTGAGCCTGACGGCAGTTCGGGCGCCGGGCCGGTTGGGTTGGGCGCGCGGTCGCACGCACCACTGAGGACGAGGACCCCGGCGAGCGCGAGGGCGGCGCCGCGGCGCGCGAACAGGGAACAGCGATACGGCCACGTGTTCATGACCGTTAGACCAGACGCTCAGTCGCGAAGTTAAAGACCCGGCCCACCCTGGGTGAACGCCGCGTGCCTCTCGAGACCTGCCACGAGCGTCGAGGAGCTGGCGGCGGAGTGCAGCCGAGGACACGCGGCAGGGTGGGCCTGCGCCCACCCTGCCGTTCATCGCTCTACTTGCAGAACGGGCAACAGCCACCGTTGGCCGCCACTTTGGTCGCCGCGACGGCGGTCGTCGCGAACAGCGCGACGAGAGCTGCCGCAATCCCGAGCATCTTCGTCTTCATCGCATGTCTCCTGGTCCATAGTCGCAGGCCCATCCCGCGACTCAAAGCAGGGTAAGGCCTGCAGTCGACTGCAGGGTCAAGCGCCTTGACCCTCAAGCCCACTTGAGGGTGTCTAATCAATGCTGATGTCTTCACTGCTGATCGGTGAGGTCGCGGAGCGCACTGGCCTGACGCCTCCGACCATTCGCTATTACGAGAGTATCGGGCTGCTGGCACGCCCCGTCCGTTCGGCGACCGGCTACCGCCGTTATTCCGAGTCGGCCGTTGAAGAGGTCCAGTTCATCAGGAAAGCGCAGGCGCTGGGTTTCTCGTTGGACGAGATCGGCGAGATCCTCAAGTTGAGCCGCGCGGGGAAAACACCCTGCACGCATGTGCTGGATCTGGCGAAACGGCACCTTGCGGCCGTTGACCAACGGATCCAGCAGCTGACGGTGTTCAAGAACCAGCTCGCTGGAGAAATCGGGAAGTGGGACGGCAGGCGCCAGCCGACGTGTGAAGGCCTGTGCGAGATCATCGCTGGCGCGGCGGTCATCGTCCCCATGGATGTCCAGCCGCGCCAGCTCAAACGACGGCAATAGGATTCACGAGGTCACGATGTTCAAACGGACGATAGGAGTCATCGCGGTCGCGGGTGCGGTGTGGCTGATGCCCGTTGCTGCGTCCGGACAGATGACGTGAAGCGGCTGTGCAAATCCGTACCTGCCCGGGTGGCGGGGCGTATTGACAGAAGGCGTGACGACGGATCGCTTCAAGCTCGGGGCGTGGCTGGTGACCGAGGACCGCGATGACGCGTACGATGGATCGTCGGAAGTCGAGAACCCGATGAAGGAGCGGACGCGCATCCGCGTGCCGCTGGTGACATTCGACGTGCGGTTCACACAGCAGTTCGGCGTCCAGGTCGCGGCGACGGTACCCGACGTGACCCGAACGGCGACTATTCCACGGTCGACCGGGCCCGTGCAGTTCAGGGAAAACTTCAGCGGTATCGGTGACACCTCCGTCCTGGGCTGGTACCGGATGCGGCACATCCGGCGCTGGTATCCGCTGGTGAACTTCGGCGTGTCATTGCCGACCGGCAAGACGGAGCGGCCCCGGTTCCGGCCGGAGCTGGAGGATGGCAACCTGGTGCCGATGTCGCGTCTGCAGCGGGGATCGGGCACGCTCGACCCGATTCTCGGTGCCAGTCTCAACCGCGGGCTCGACCCGTGGACACTCTTCGCCAGCGTAGCCGCACGAACGCCGCTGCGCGAGAACGACGACGGGCTGAGAACGGGCGCGTCGATGGAAGTCAACTCGGGTGTTGCCCGCTATGCTGGCACGCACCGGGTTGGTGTCTTCGCCAGGCTGGGATGGCTGCATCGGAGACAAGATGTGTTTCGGGGCACGCCGGTGCTGGTCGGCGGCGGCAACTGGCTGTATGCGACCCCGGGGATCGGCATCCTGGTAGGCAAGGGCGTCAACGTGCAGGCCGAGGTGAAGCTGCCGCTGTATCGGGACCTCGCGAACAAGCAGCTGGATTCGTCGGCCGTGTTTCAGTTCGGTGTGAGCCGGGCCTTTTGAGGTGAAGCGATGCGAAGCATGATAGCGATGATGGGCATTTTGAGCGTGTTCGGGTTTGGTGTGCAGGCGCAGTCGACTGAAAAGCCGAGCGACAAACCCGCCAACGTCACCGTGTCGGTCCTGAAGGTATCGGGCATGTCATGTGGGGCGTGCGCCGCCCGCGTCGAGAAAGAAGCGAAGAAGATCCCCGGCGTGACAGCCGCGACCGTCAGCCAGCCCAAGGGGCAGGCCGAGATCAGGTTCGATCCGATGAAAACGTCCGCCGACGCGATCGCGAAGATCATCGAGGACAGGACCGGCTTCAAGACCGAGGCCGCGAAGAAAGCGGCGCCGCCGAAGTAAACGGGCGGGCCGCCATTTGACCGCAGATGGGTGCCGCGTCACAATGACTCCAGTGTCCAACGCCGGCCGTTTTCACCGTCTCGTCGCCATCGCGCTGCTCTGCGTGATGGCACCGCTGACCTACGCCAGCGCGGCGTGCGCAGGCTGGTCAGGCTCTGCGGCGGAACGCATGGCCTGCTGCGAGCGGGGCGACGCAGGCTGTGCCTCCGTCTCTGCGGACGATTGCTGCGCCGACGCAGAAGAGCGCCAGAACCTCGAAACCGTGATTGCCACGCTGGTCACCCAGGGCGCAACAATCTCCTGCCGTATCCCGGTGACGCCGCCCGTGCCCCGGTCCTTCGTTCTCGATCCCCGCTTGCTCGCCGAACGCCCCGACACCTATCTCCTCGATTCCGTCTTCCTGATCTGACGACCTGACAGCCGACGTGTGTAC
>JACDBQ010000111.1 GCA_013694845.1 Acidobacteriota bacterium | reverse complement strand
CGGTGGCGCCGAGCTTCGCGATCACGTCGCCCACCGTGTTCGAGTGTCCGACCACGAGGATGTTGCCGCTGGCCGCCTTGACCTTCTCCATCAATCCCGGGAAATCTTTAGCCGGCACAACCGTCGGCTCGATCCCCAGAGCTTTGGCGAGGGGGGCGGCGGTCTGCCGCGTCCGCTTGAACTCAGTGGTGTAGATGGCGGTGATGCGCGCATCCTTGAGCGCTGTCGCCAGCGACTCTGCGCGGGCCTTCCCCGGGTCGGACAGATCCGGGTCGGTGGTCATCATGGGAGGCGCACCGGTCGCGGCGTCGGCGCGTTCCGCGTGACGCACCACGAAGACCTGCTGGCCGGCAGCGGGAACGGCAAACATCAGCACGGTAGCGGCGGCAAACGCGAGCTTCATCGTGTCTCCTGCACGGTGCGAGGGGTCCGCACCGCAATAAAGTAGAGGACCGCGCCGGCCACCAGCGCCCAGGTGCCGGAAACGAGCTGCTGTCGCGTCGCCCCGAACAGGATCGCCAGCGCGATCAGGATCGCGACGACCGGCACGACGGGCCCGCCGGGCACGGTGAACTGGGGCGGATTGACGACCGCCGCGAAGCGGGGGGAGCGCAGCCGGATCATCGACGCGCAGGTCATCACGTATACGAGCAGCCGGCTGATCGCACTGGCGGCCGCCATGGTCACGAAACTGCCGCTCACGGCGAGCACGAGAGACACCGCAGCCGTGGCCAGGATGGCGTTCGACGGCGTGTGGAACGTCGGATGGATGTAGCCGAACCAGGCGGGGAGATCTCGCTGTTCGGCCAAGGCAAAGAGATTGCGCGAGCCCGACAGCGCCTGCCCCATGTTGTTCCCCGACGTCGACAACACGGCTCCAAGGGTGATCATCGCGGCGCCGGCTGCTCCCATGAAGAGCGCTGACGCGTCCGCCAGGGGTGTCTTCGATGCGGAGAGCCCCGGCAGGGTGCCGAGCGCAACCAGTTGCGCCAGGGTCATGATCACCGTCACCAGAACGATCGTCATGATGAGCGCGAACGGGATGGCACGGCGCGGCTCTTTCGTCTCACCCCCCACGACCGGGATCACCTCGTAACCGCCGAAAGCAAAAATAAGCAGCAGCGCGCTGGTGGACAACTCGGTCGGCGTGACACTCGCGGGAGCCGATACCAGAGTCCAGTCGACGTGCCAGAGACCGATCAGGATGAACGCGGCGAGCGGCAGCAGTTTCGCGACGGTGAGGACGTTGACGACCAGGCTGCTCTGACGGATCCCGCGGACGTTGATTGCCGCGATGACGAAGATGATCGCGCTCAGCAGCACCGTTCGCGGCAGACCGCCGGTGACGGCGGGCCAGTAGAAACCGAGCGACGTCACCAGCACGTTGATGACCGACGCCCAGCTCGCCGCCCGGGTGAACCACATCATCCAGCCGACTTCGAAGGCGGCGAACCGGCCGAAAGCGGCGCGGGTGTAGAGATAGGGGCCGCCGGTTCCATCGAAGCGGCTGCCGACTTCGGCGAACGACAACGCGATCAGCATCGACGCGACGCCGACGGCCGCCACCATCCACGGGCTCCATGAACCCGCATACATCGCGAGGCCGGCCGGCAACGCGAAGACGGCGCCGCCGATGACCTGGTTCACGCCGATGGCGGTAAGGTCCCAGCGACCGAGCTCGCGGCGAAGAGCCGGCGCGCCCGGCGGATCGGTCGTGTCCACGCGCTGGTTGTATCATGACTCGTCTATGGAAGCTGACGTTCGCATCAGGCCGCGTGACACGATGCCGCGCGGCGCGACCACCCTGCCGGCGCCGTTCTACACCGACGTCCTGTACTTCCGGCGCGAGATGGAGACGCTGTTCGCGCGCATGTGGATCTGTGCGGGCCGCGTCGAGCAGGTGATCGAGCCCGGGCAGTTCATCGTCCGCGAGGTGCTCGGAGAAAGCCTCGTCATCACGAGCAATTCCGCGGGCCAGGTCAACGCGTTCTACAACGTCTGTCGTCACCGCGGCACCCGGCTCTGCACCGAAGCCGAAGGTTCGTTCGGCCGCAGCATCCAGTGCCCCTACCACGCGTGGACCTACGACCTGAACGGCCTGCTGATCGGCGCTCCTCACATGGAGGAGGTCCCGCACTTCGACAAGACCGACTACCCGCTGCACCGGGTGCACGCCGACGTGTGGGACGGTCACATCTTCATCAATCTCTCGCGCGACGCCCCGCCGCCGCTACGCGGCCAGCTCGCCGATCTGCCGTCGAAGTTCGCCTCCTGGCGAATGGACACCTTGCGGCTGGGTCACCGCATCGTTTACGACGTCAAGGCGAACTGGAAGCTGATCATCCAGAACTACAACGAGTGCCTGCATTGCCCGAACCTTCATCCCGCGCTCAACAAGCTGTCGCACTATCTGAGCGGCGAGAACGATCCGCTGCAGCCGACCTACATGGGTGGGCGGATGGATCTGCGGCCAGGCGTCGACACGCTGACCATGGACGGGAAATGTTCGAGAGGTGTGCTGCCCGGGCTGTCCGGCGAGGACGTGCGACGCGTGTACTACTACGCCATCTTCCCCAACATGCTTCTGAGCCTGCACCCGGACTACATGATGGTGCACACCCTGTGGCCGATCGCTCCCGACCGCACCCTCAACATCTGCGAGTGGCATTTCCACCCGACGGAGCTGGCGCGACCAGACTTCAGCCCCGACGACGCGGTGGAATTCTGGGATCTCACCAACAAGCAGGACTGGCATGTCTGCGAACTGTCGCAGGCCGGTATTTCGTCACGCGCGTACACGCCGGGACCGTACTCGAACCGTGAAGATCTGCTCTACGCCTTCGATCGCATGATCGTGGGCGTGCACCAGGGATGATTACTGGCCAGGCCAACGGCCAAGTAGCACGACGTCCACGAAGACCACCAGGAACACGAAGAAGAACCAAACAGGTTTCTTGGTGTTCTTGGTGCTCGTGGTGTTCCTGGTGAATGCCGTCGGCAGTCACAGCGGCGGCGTTCCCACCTTCCGCCTGGGATCGAAGAACGGCGTCTTGACCACCGTCGCCTTGACCCGGTGCCGGACGGCTTCGACAGTGACCTCCAACTGCAGTTGCGTGCCTTCGGCAAAGTGCGGGCGGTCGACCGTGGCAAGCGCAATCATTTTCTTCAGCGTCGGCGACCACGTCGTCGACGTGGCACGGCCGACCTGCCGGCCGGCCCGGTAGACCGGCACAGCGACGCGAGAGGCCGTCGCGCCGACGGACGGTGCAAGGCCCAGCTTTTCGTGGATGGTCTCGACCTCCGGCCAATCCACTTCGAGGCCGGCGACCTGGCGGGCATGGCCGCGCTCGTGCTCACGGCGCAAGGCCTGCTGGCCGATGAACCGTGATTTGTCGAGGCTCACCAGGCGACCAAGGCCCATTTCATAGGGGGAGTACATCTGGGCCGCGATCATCGCCTTCTTGCTGCTGAAGAAGTCCACGTCGATGAGCAGCAGGCCGGCCTCGATCCGCGCCACGTCGAGCGCCAGCATGCCCGCGGGCTTGATGTCGAACGGCTTGCCGCCGGTCATCAGCGCGTCCCAGACGCGGATGGCCTCAGCCGCCGGCATCCAGATTTCGTATCCCAGGTCGCCGGTGTAGCCGGTCCGGGAGATCTCCACGCGCACCCCGGCAATCGTTCCCGGGGTGACGCGGAAATACTTCAGCCCTTCGAGGTCGGCCTGCGCGACGACGCGCAACAGCCTGGCTGTCGTGGGGCCCTGCAGCGCCAGGGCGGCGACCTCCTCCGAGATGTCGTCGATCCGCACCTCCATTCCGGCCGCATTCTGGGTGAACCAGCGGAGGCTGGGGTCGGCGGCCGTCCAGCGAAATGTCTGATCCTGAAGTCGCGTCACCGTGCCGTCGTCGATCACCTTGCCGTGCTCGTCGCACCAGGCGGTGTAGTAGACCTGTCCCACGCCCATCTTCGACACGTCGCGCGTGATCAGGCGGTCGACGAATCGTGACGCATCGCGGCCGGTGATCAGGTATTTGAACAGCGGCGAGACGTCGATCAACGCGGCGGCGTTGCGGATGGCGTTGTACTCGTGCTCGTGGTGCCCCTCGTACGCGCTGACGGCGTAGTAGCCGGACCATTCGCGGTAGTTCAGGCTTTCACACAGGGCGAGCGTGCGCTCGTGAACGGCGGTACCGATCGGCATAGGGAACTCGATTATAGGGTAAGATTCCGAGCGTTCCGATGCTGTCCCTGCTCTGTTCCCGCACGTCCGGTCTCTAGGAAATGCTGAAGACTGAGTGCTGAATGCTGAAGTAAGGAAGAATCAGCATTCACCGCACTCCGTTCGTCCCCGTCAGTCAGTTCAGCATTACTTCAGCACTCAGCCTTCAGCATTGCGGAAATGAAAAAGTACGACGTCATCGTCATCGGCGGCGGCCACAACGGGCTCGTGAACGCGGCTTACCTCGCCAAAGCCGGGCGCAGGGTCCTCGTGCTCGAGCGGCGGCACGTGCTCGGCGGCGCCGCCGTTACCGAGGAGATCTTTCCCGGCTTCAAATTCTCGGTCGCGTCGTATGTCGTCTCGCTGCTGCGGCCGGAGATCATCCGTGAGCTAGACCTCCCGCGGCATGGCCTCGAAATCCTGCCGCTCGACGGCACCTTCACGCCGATGCCGAACGGGGACTATCTGTGGCGGGTGAACGATCACGCCAGGACGCGCCGCGAGATCGCGCGCCATTCCAGAGTCGACGCCGAGGCCTACGACGAATACGGGAAGGCGATGGTGGAGATGGGCCGCTTCGTGAAGCCCATTCTCAACATGACTCCGCCGGACCCGACGTCGCTCGAGCCCCGCGGGCTCATGAACCTGCTGTTCCTGGGCAAACGCTTTCAGGCCCTCAGCGACCAGGACAAGTACAACCAGGTCCAGCTGATGACGATGAGTGCGGTGGACTTTCTCGATCAGTGGTTCGAAACCGACGTGCTCAAGGCGACGATGTCGGCGTCGGGGATCATCGGGACGTTCCTCGGCGTTCGCTCGCCGGGAACGGCCTACGTGCTGTTGCACCACTACATGGGAGAGATCGACGGCGCCTTCCGCTCGTGGGGGTTCGCTCGCGGTGGAACCGGCGCGATCTCCAACGCGATCGGGGACGCGGCACGAGAGGCGGGTGCCGAGATCAGGACCGAGACCGCGGTCTCGAAGATCATTGTGAAGGACGGCGCCGCGGCCGGTGTCGTGCTGTCGAACGGCGACTACATCACGGCCGACGTCGTCTCGTCGTCTGTCGATCCGAATCTGACGTTCCTGCAGATGGTCGGGACAGAACACCTGCCCGGCGACTTCGTGGAGGATGTCAGGCGGTACAAGTACCGCGGATCGTCGGGCAAGGTGAACCTCGCGCTCGACGCGCTGCCGAATTTCCGGTCCCTGCCCGGCGACGGTCCTCACCTGCGCGGGGCGATGTCGATCTCGCCGAGCGTCGAATACATGGAACGCGCGTATGACCAAGCCAAATACGGCCGGTATTCGCGACGTCCCTACATCGACATGGTGATCCCGAGTCTCACCGATCCTTCAGTCGCGCCACCCGGCAAACACGTCATGTCCTGCTTCGTGCAGTACGCGCCTTATAACCTGAAGGAAGGCGGCTCCTGGGACGACCATCGTGAGGCATTCGGCGACACCGTGATCGACACGATCGCCGAGCACGCGCCGAACATCAAGGACATCATCCTGCACCGCCAGATCCTGACGCCGCTCGACATCGAGCGCACGTTCGGGCTGACGGAAGGGAACATCTTCCAGGGAGAACTGACGCTCGAACAGCTGTTTTTTCTTCGCCCCGCGCCCGGCTGGGCGCAGTACCGAACGCCGGTCCAGAACCTCTACATGTGCGGCTCCGCCACCCATCCCGGGGGAGGCATCATGGGCGCGCCGGGGAGAAACGCCGCGGTCAAGATCCTGAAAGATACGAAGGCGGGCAGGAGCTAGTGTCGCGTCCCGAAGTCCTGTTCTGTTCGGCCGGCGCTGCGTCACTGGGCGGCGGCGTTGCTCGTCGGTTGGATAGGACCCGACACTAGACCATGAAAGATCTGCTCATCATCGGTTCCGGCCACAACAGCCTGACGGCGGCGTTCTATCTGGCCAAGGCCGGCTTCAAGCCGCTGCTGCTCGAAACGCGATCGGTCGCGGGAGGCTGCGTCGCAAACGAGGAGTTCGCACCCGGGTTCAGTGCGCCGCTGGCCAACGCGATCGGACCGCTGCGCGCCTCGGTCGTGCGCGACATGGATCTCGCGCGCAAGGTGACGTTCCTGCAACCGGATCCGCGGCTGGTCACACTGGGGCCGGATAGCCGCGCGCTCGCTTTCTCGTCGAGCGTCAGCCGAACGGCCGAAGCCATCAGTGCATTCTCATCGAAGGATGCCGCGAGCTATCCGGAGTTCTGCGCGACGCTCCAGCGCCTCGGCACGTTTCTGTCGCATCTGCTGGAGATGACACCACCCGACATCGACGCTCCTGCCGCCGGAGAGATGTGGGACCTGCTCAAGATCGGCAAGCGGTTTCGCGCGCTCGGGAAGAAGGACAGCTTCCGACTCCTTCGATGGGGGCCGATGGCTGCCGCGGACCTGGTCGCAGAGTGGTTCGAGACCGATTTGTTGCAGGCCGCCGTGGCCGCGCGGGGTGTCTTCGGCACGGCGCAGGGCCCATGGTCTGCCGGCAGCGGCGCGTTGCTGCTGCTGAACGCGGCCGCTGACCCGGCCGCCGGTGGCAGCAGCATCACGGTCAAGGGCGGTCATGCCGCTCTTGCCGGCGCCATGGCGGAGGCGGCTTGCGTGGCCGGCGCCGAGATCCGTACCGACGCGCGGGTCGCGCGGATCCTCGTCCGCGAAGGGCGAGCGGCCGGCGTCGTCCTCGCGAGCGGCGAGGAAATTCTGGCGAACGCGGTGGTCTCGGGCGCCGATCCGCGGCGGACGTTCCTCGATCTCGTCGATCCGGTCGAGCTGGATCCGGGTTTTCTAGTGAAAGCGCGCAACTATCGCGCGAGAGGCACCGTCGCGAAAGTTCACCTGGCGCTGGCGTCACTTCCCGCGTTCACCGCCGTGTCCAATCCAGCAGACTTGCACGGCCGGATTCAGATCGCCCCGGGAATCGATTACCTCGAGCAGGCGTTCGACGCCTCGAAGTACGGAGAGCTCCCGCGCCAACCGTATCTCGATCTAACGATCCCGACGCTCGCGGACCCTTCGCTGGCGCCGGCGGGAAAACACGTCCTCTCGGCCCACGTCCAGTTCGTGCCGTATCAGCTGCGGGGTGGCGCCTCGTGGGACACCACCCGCGACAAACTCGCCGCCATCGTACTCGACACGCTCGAGCAGCATGCCCCGGGGATCCGGGCGACGGTCGACGCTGCCGACGTGCTCAGCCCCGTGGACCTCGAACGTACCTACGGAC
>JACDBQ010000110.1 GCA_013694845.1 Acidobacteriota bacterium | reverse complement strand
CGGGCAGATCACCGACCACCGCATCTACGTCAACGAGTCACCGCTGGCCGACGAGTGATGGCGCTCTCGCGCTCGCCCGCGTCCCCTTCGCTCGAGATCGTCACCTCGATCAGCCGCTGCGCTTTACTCTGACCGGTGTTGATGATCGCCTTTCGCGGGAGGACGCGGTGACCGTCGAGTTCCTGTTGACCTCGCTCATCATCGTCGCCACGCCTGGCACCGGTGTTCTCTACACGGTGGCGGCCGGCCTCACACGCGGCGCCCGCGCGAGCATCGTCGCGGCGGTGGGCTGCACGCTCGGGATCATTCCTCATATGGCGGCCGCGATCACGGGCCTCGCGGCGCTGCTTCACACGAGCGCGGTCGCGTTTGGAGTCTTGAAGTACCTGGGCGTGGCCTATCTCCTCTACCTCGCGTGGAGCACACTCAAGGACAAGGGCGCGCTCGCCGTCGAGGAGGAGGATGCCCCCAAATCCGCGCGGAAGATGATCACGACCGGGATCCTGATCAACATCCTCAACCCGAAGCTCACGGCCTTCTTCTTCGCCTTCCTGCCGCTGTTCGTGAACTCCGGCGATCCCCAGAGCCTCCTGCGCATGCTCCAGCTGAGCGCTGTCTTCATGCTGCTCACCTTCGTCATCTTCGGCGCCTACGGTGTATTCGCCGCGGCGGTGCGCGAACAGGTCCTCACCCGGCCTCGGGTCCTCGCGTGGATGCGCCGTGTCTTTGCCGGCTCCTTCGTAGCCCTGAGCGCGAAGCTCGCCTTCACGAGGCAGTGAGTTGGTCCAGAGCCTCCAGATCGTTCACGGAGAGCTCGATCCGCGCAGCGCCGAGATTCTCCCGCAGGTGCTCGGGCGAGCCCGTGCCGGGAATCGGCAGCACGACCGGCGATCGGTGCAGCAGCCAGGCGAGTGCGATCTGGGCCTGCGTCGCCCCGTGACCGGCGGCGGCATCCGCCAAGGCGCTGGAAGAGCCGGGAAGGTCGCCCATGGCGATCGGAGCCCAGGGGAGGAACCCGAGGCCACCCGCCTCGCATTCGGCCAGGACATCGTCGGCTGAGCGTTCGGCGAGGTTGAAGCGGTTCTGGACCGTGGCGATGTCCACCAGCTGACGGGCTTGGCGCAGCTCGGCGACGGAGACCTCCGAGACGCCCACGAAGCGGACCTTCCCTTCGTCGCGAAGCTCGCGAATGGCGCCGAACTGCTCTTCGAGCGGTATCTCGGGATCGATCCGATGCAGCTGCCAGACGTCGATCGCATCGAGTCGAAGCCGGCGTAGGCTGGCCTCGCAGTCGGCTCGCAGGCGGTCGGGGCGCCCGTCGGGGTGTCCGCCGCGGCGCAGCCCGCCCTTGGTGGCGATCACGAGGCCTTTCGGGTAAGGGTGCAGGGCATCGGCGATCAGCTCCTCGGAGCGCCCGTATGCCTGCGCGGTGTCGATCAGGTCGACCCCGAGCCGAACCGCCTCGCGCAGCACCTCGCGGGCCGCGCCCGGGCGAGGCTCGCCCCGCACACCAGGAAGTCGCATCGCTCCGAACCCGAGCCGGTGGACGCTCAGCTCGCCGCCGATTGCGAAGGTGTCAGACGCGTGTGCGGGCGGGGGTGCGTCGTCCGGGCGACCGGTCATACGCCCCGAGGCTACGACCTCGACCGGGCTTCAAGTCAAGTCATGATCAGACGTCGTAGGTCGTCAACTCGATCTGGTGGCCCTCCGGGTCTCGTAGGTAGATCGAATGGCTGATCCCGTGATCCGAACAGTGCGCCGCCACGCCCATCCGCCCAAGCGCGGCGCGAGCGGCGTCGAAGCCCTCTCGGTCGAGCCGGAAGGCGATGATGTGGGTGTCCCAACGCCGCGCCCCCCCGGTAGTCGTTGCGGTGAGTCGCGCGATCGTCGGGGCGCCGTTCGCCGAGCTCGGCGCCCACCAGTTCGCAGCACCTCGGTCTCCCCGCCGCAGGCGGCGACCCACCGCGTGCCCTGCTTGCGATACGTGCCGGCCTGCACGGCCGCGTCGGCGATGAACTCGCCGGCCTGCGGATCGGTCGGCGCGACTTCGAGATCCGCCTGGATGGACGGGGTCGCGACCGCCACCACTGCAATGTCGAGAACCAGAACGAACTGCGCCATGCAGAGCAAACCGAGCAGGACGCGCGGCCGCGTTGGTCGAAGGGGTCGCAGCGAGACTGTGTTCACGGTCAGGGACGGCGGTGTGCCGGGTTTACGCGGCTTTGCACGCGTGTACATGCAACGCAATCGTTTTCACGAGCGCCTCGAGAAGCGCTGTGAGGTCTCGGATCGACGTCTCGTCCATGAGCCGCCCGTGCTCGTCGAATTTGGCGTAGGCCTCCGCGACGGCGACGTTCGCGCCGGTGACGATGTCGGCCCGTGAGAAGGCGAGAGCTTGGCGGAGCTGGTCCTGGGCCTTGCGCGTCCCGCCGCGACCGGTCGACGCACCCATGATCGCGACCGGCTTGCCGCTGAGCACGGAGCCGACCGGAGGACGAGACGCCCAATCGATCGCGTTCTTCAGGACGCCCGAGACTCCGTTGTTGTACTCGGGCGTTGCGATCAGGAGTCCATGAGACTGCTGGATCGAGCGCTTGAGCTCTGACACGCGAGAGGGATCGCTCCTCGCTTCGACGTCGCCGTCGTAGGGTGGGACTGCGGCCAGGTCGAACGTCGTGACGTGGACGCCGGCCGGAGCAAGGTCATTACTGGCACGCAGCAGCGCACGGTTGTATGACGCGTTGCGCAGGCTGCCGCAGATCCCGAGCAGCTGCACAGCGTCGTGACAGTCCATTTGGTGGCTACCCGATCCTCTTCGCCGTGGCGGTCACGGCCAGCCGCACCGCGGTGCCCGACCAGTCGAGCGCGCCATCGGCCTCGAGAGCGACTCGCTGGCTGCCCTCCGGGTCGGCGGCCTGCGCCAGGATCTTGCCGGTGAGCGTGATCTCGTGATCAGCTTCCTGGATCGTCAGCGCGCCGCGAATGCGGAAGCGGTCCTCGGCGACGGCTTCGATCTCGTGCGAGCTGAAGCGCATCTGAGGGTACTTCTCGGCGTTGAGGAAGTCGGCGGACTGGAGGTGCTGGTCGCGCTGGGGCTCGCCGGTGCTGATGCTGGCGACCTGCACCGCGCCGGCCGCCGTCGCTTGTGAGTCAGCCTCGAGCATGCCCTCGAAATCGTCGAAGCGGCCGCTGACGGTGATCAGATGGGTAGGGTCGATGATCGAGAAGGCGATGTTCGAATGCACGCGATCGATCTCCCAGCGACCGGGCGGAATGAACGCGGGACGGTCCTGCTGTGCGGTGTGGCTTGACATGAGGTGCTCCTCGGTTGGGGTCTTCAGCTGCGCCGTGGGCGAGGCGGCGGCCGTACGGGCGCGTTTGGCGGACCGTCGGTGTGGCCGGCATCGGCGGTTGACGGATCGATGGCGGTACCGCCCTCACGACACCCTTGTGACCGGCCAGCCGATGCGTTGGGCCGAAGTGGAGCCAGCAGCGTGCGCAGATCGTCGGTGAGCCACTCGGCCACGGTGCCCTCGCGATAGATCGCCCAGGTCACTAGCGCGCCGTTGAAGGTGACCTGAACGGCTCGGGCGAGGCGCGCGGTGTCACATCGCATCAGCTGCCCGCGATCTACCGCCTCGTCGAGCAGGACCTCAACCTCTCCGCGAAGCGATCGGGCCTGCTCGATCGCGTACTGATGGAAGTCGGGCTCGTTGAGGTCCATCTGCAGGAACGCGAGGCTGTTCGAGAGGGCCTCCGGCGTGTCCATGTGGCGGGTCATCGCGCAGAGCACCTTCATGAGGGTGTCGAGCGGCGGCTCGCCCGCGGCGCGGGCGTCCTCGAACTCCTTGCCAACCCGCGAGGCGTCGTGTGCGGTCAGAGCGAGGAGCAGGGCCCGCTTGGAGCCGAAGCGTTGGACGAGCGTGGCCGGCGACAGGCCCACCTCGCGGGCAACCTCGGCCAGCGTCAGCCGCGCGGGTCCCACGCGGCTAACGGCTCGCGCGGTCCCGGCGAGGATCTCGATGTCGCTCACGGTTCGAGGGCGTCCGGCCATCCGGAGACCACTATATACGAACGTTCATTTGCTAATGTCAATCTGGAACCGTCTACTCGATCGGGAGGTCGCGATGCACGCTCTGCCCCACCCATCCTCATCGGCGCCCGGCGCTGCTCTCAATGACCGCGTCGCCTTGGTCACCGGAGCCAGCCGCGGGGCCGGCCGGGCGATCGCTGCCGTGCTTGGCGTGGCCGGGGCGACCGTGTTCGTCACCGGCCGCAGCGTCCGCGGTAAACCGACCACGCAGGGGATGCCCGAGGTCATCGAGGACACCGCCGAGGAGGTCACGCGTCGCGGCGGCACTGGCATCCCCGTCCGCTGTGACCACACCGTCGACGCCGACGTCGAGCGGCTCTTCGATCGCATCCGCGGTGAACACGGTTCCCTCGACCTCGTCGTCAGCAATGCGTGGGGCGGCTACGAGGCCTACGGCGACGACTTCGATGCCCCGTTCTGGGAACAGCCGCTGAGCCGATGGGACGCGATGTTCACCGCCGGCGTCCGGTCACACCTTCTTACAAGCCGCCTGGCGGCGCCGCTCATGCTCGAATCGCGCCCCGACGGTCATCCGCGACTGATCCTCACCACCGTTGCCTGGGCCTTCGGCGGGTTCCTCGGCAACGTGATCTACGACGCCGCCAAGGCAGCGATCGTCCGGACCGCCTACACGATGAGCCGCGAGCTGCGGACACACAACGTCGCCGCGATCGCGCTGGCGCCCGGCTGGATGCGCACCGAGCGCGTGATCGCCGCCCAACGCGAGCAAGGCTTCGAACTCGACGGCTCGGAGA
>JACDBQ010000092.1 GCA_013694845.1 Acidobacteriota bacterium | reverse complement strand
GACATTCGGCTGGGGATCGTCGAGGCGGCCGACGAGAAGATCGGGTCGGCGATCGACCACGTGATGCTCCTCTGCTACCACTACGATCCGACGACCGGTAAATACGGAACGACCGTGATCACGATGGTCCGTATCGGCGCGGTGATGACGATGATCGGGTTTGCCGCGTTCCTGTTTGCGTCAGTGCGCCGCGACCGTGCGTCCAGGCACCAGGCCGCTGCGGCAGCCAACCGAATCTAAACGATGTTCACGAACTTTCCGTTTTTCCCGCAGCAGGCGTCGGCACAGGCCGGCCAGGTGGACGCGATCTACTTCTTCATGGTCGCCGTGACGGCGTTCTTCTCGATCCTGATCGCCGGCCTGGTCGTGGCGTTCGCGATCAAGTATCGCCGCCGACACCGGGACGAGGTGGGCTATGCGATTCACGGGTCGCTGGCGCTCGAGCTGCTCTGGACGGTCATCCCGTTCTTCATCGTCATGGTGATGTTCGTCTGGGGAGCCAAGGTTTTTTTCGACATGTACCGGCCGCCCGCCGGCGCCATGGAGATCTACGTCGTCGGGAAGCAGTGGATGTGGAAGGTCCAGCACATGGACGGGCAACGCGAGATCAACGAGTTGCACGTGCCCGTGGGCCGTCCGGTCAAGCTGATCATGGGCTCCGAAGACGTGCTGCACAGTTATTACATCCCGGCTTTCCGGGTAAAGGCCGACGTGATCCCGGGGCGGTACAACGAGCTCTGGTTCACGGCGACCAAGGCCGGCACCTATCACCTGTTCTGCGCCGAATATTGCGGGACCAAGCATTCCGGGATGGTGGGTTCGGTCGTCGCCATGGAGCCGCAGGACTTCCAGGCCTGGCTGAGCGGCGGCAAGGCGTCTGAGTCCCCGGTGGCAGCCGGTGAAAAGCTGTTCCAGGACCTGACGTGTAATACCTGTCATATGGCCGCTTCGCAGGGGCGCGGGCCAGTGCTCACGAACCTGTTCGGCAAGCCGGTCGAGTTGCAGGATGGCAGCAAGGTGGTCGCCGACGAGGGCTACCTGCGTGAGTCGATCGTGAACCCGCAGGCGAAGATCGTGGCCGGCTTCCAGCCGATCATGCCGACGTTCCAGGGCCTCGTGACCGAGGAACAGCTGCTGCAGCTGATTTCCTATGTGCGGTCGCTGAGCCAGCAGGGCGCCGCCCCTTCGCCCGCGGGCACCTCGGCGCCGCAGAAGCCGCAGGCCAGCGACCGGCCGGTGGTAGAAAAGAAATAGCTCCCAGCTGAAAAATATGGCAACCCTGAACTATCTCAACAACGGCCACGGCCTCGCGTCGTGGCTGTTGACGAAAGACCATAAGCGGATCGCCCTGCTGTACCTGGTCTCGATCACGGCCTTCTTCTTCATCGGCGGGATGTTCGCCTTCGTGATCCGGCTCGAGCTCCTGACGCCGGCCGGCGACCTCATGACCGCCGAGAACTACAACAAGATGTTCACCATGCACGGCGTGGTGATGGTGTTCTTCTTCCTGATCCCGTCGATTCCGGCGGTGCTCGGCAACTTCTTCATACCGATCATGATCGGGGCGAAGGATCTTGCGTTTCCCCGGATCAATCTTCTCAGCTGGTACATCTACGTGCTGGGCGGGATCTTCACCATGGTCGCGGCGTTGAGCGGGGGCGTGGATACCGGGTGGACGTTCTACACCCCGTACAGCACCGCGGCCGCCAACAGCCACGTCATCACCGCGGCGCTTGGCGTCTTCATCACCGGCTTCTCGTCGATCCTGACCGGCCTGAACTTCATCGTGACGACCCACCGGATGCGGGCGCCGGGGCTGACCTGGTTTCGGCTGCCGCTCTTCGTCTGGGCGCTCTTCGCGACGAGCCTGATCATGATTCTCGGAACGCCCGTGATCGCGATCACCGTGCTCCTGGTCGCCGCCGAACGGGTCCTGCACTTCGGGATTTTCGATCCCGCGCTCGGCGGGGACCCGATCCTGTTTCAGCACCTCTTCTGGTTCTACTCGCATCCGGCGGTCTACATCATGATCCTCCCGGCGATGGGCGTGATCAGCGAGGTGGTTCAAGCGTATTCGCGCAAGAACGTGTTCGGCTATTCGTTCATCGCCTTCTCGTCGCTCGCGATCGCGATCATCGGCTTTCTCGTATGGGGCCACCACATCTTCGTTGCCGGGCAGTCGGTCTACGCGGGAATGATCTTCTCGGTGATCTCCTACATCGTCGCGGTGCCGTCAGCGATCAAGGTGTTCAACTGGACCGCGACCATCTATCGGGGGTCGATCAGTCTCCAGTCGCCGATGCTGTATGCGTTCGGCTTCATCGGGTTGTTCACGATCGGCGGGCTGACCGGCCTGTTCCTCGCGGCGATGGGCCTCGACATCCACGTCCACGACACCTACTTCGTCGTCGCGCACTTCCACTACATCATGGTCGGCGGCGCGATCATGGGTTATCTCGCGGGGCTGCACTACTG
>JACDBQ010000088.1 GCA_013694845.1 Acidobacteriota bacterium | reverse complement strand
GGCCGCACCTGGCGGCCGGCCCTTTCTTTCAGCCCGCCCTCCTGCTTCCGAGGATTCCCGTGACACGTGGCGCCGTTCACCTCGTCGGTGCGGGATTGCTGGCGCTCGCAGCAGGAAGCCGCGTCGGCGCACAGGAACTGGCTCAGACTGGAGTCGCGCGCCCCCACCGGACAGCCGTCGCGCTCAGCGCGTCGGACCGCGTCGAGCTCGATGGACGTCTTGACGAGCCGATGTGGGCCCTGCCCTCCCCCGCCAGTGACTTCGTCCAGCAGCAGCCTGACGAAGGCCGCCCCGCAACGCTCCGCACGGAAGTCCGATTCCTCTACGACCTCAACACCCTGTACGTGGGCGCCATGCTGTTCGATGACGAGCCGGGCCGTCTCGTGATCAACGAGTTGAAGCGTGACTTCGTCGAGGCGAACAACGATCTCTTCGGTGTCGTGATCGATACTTTTCGCGACGGCCGCACCGCGTACGGATTCGTGGTGAACCCCGGCGGCGCCCAACGTGAGACGCAGGCGTACGACCAGGGAGAGCGCGACGACTCGAGCTGGAACGCCGTATGGCAGGCGCGCACGCGGATCCTCGAAAATGGCTGGAGCGTCGAGATGGCGATCCCCCTTTCGGCGCTACGATTTCCCCAGGCGCCGGAGCAGCACTGGGGCCTCAACCTGGTACGGGTGATTCGCCGGAGGAACGAGACGGCCACGTGGTCGGCGGTGCCACGGCAGTTCACCCAGTACCACGTCGGGTATGCCGGCGTGCTGGAGGGGATGACCGGGATCCGCGGCGGGCGCCAGCTTCGCCTCACGCCATTTGCCACGAGCCAGACGACGAGTACGGCGATCGAGGGCAGCGGCGTGTCGAAGGGCGAGGTCGGCGGCGACCTGAAATGGGCGATCACGCCCTCGCTGGTCCTCGACGGCACCTACAACACGGATTTCGCACAGGTCGAGGCTGACCAGGTGCAGATCAACCTCACGCGATTCAGCATCCTCTTCCCGGAAAAGCGCCAGTTCTTCCTGGAGAGCCCTGGCAGCTTCCAGATCGGTCTGACGGGGGAAGACAGCGGCATCAGCGGCAACATGCTGCTGCCGTTTTTCACCAGGCGTATCGGCCTGTCGGATGACAATCGGCCCGTGCCGGTGGTCGGGGGCGCGCGCCTCACCGGCCAGTCGGCAGGTACGACGATCGGTTTTCTCAACATGCAGACCGGCCGCGCCGGCGCGAGGCCCGGTGACAACTTCACCGCGCTCCGCCTGGCCCGCCCGGCGGGCGGCGCCGCCTCGATCGGCGGGTTCTATTTCGGCCGGGAAGCGACCGGAACCGCGGCGCCTGGCCAGGGGTACAACCGGGTGTTCGGCGGTGACCTGCGCTATGCACCGCGGCGCACCTTCGCCATGGACGCCGTCGTCATGCGGAGCGAGAGCGACGGACCAGAGGATGACTGGGCTGTCCGTCTCGGCATGCGGCTGCGGGCCAATCGGCAGCGCGGGCGTCTCTCGTATCTGTACGTCGGCGATCAATTCCGCCACGATCTCGGTTACGTCCGTCGTCGCGATGCGAGCATGCTCTTCGGTGACTACTCCACGTTCTTCCGCCCCCGAGCGACGTCCGAGCACGTGCGCGAATACGAGCTCAAGATGGAGGTTCACGTGGCGCAGGATGCGCGCATGACCCAGACCGAGACCAGGCAGCTGCGTCCGAGCGCGGTGGTCCAGTTTGCCGATGGAGGTGTCTTCCGTGCGACGCTCGAGGACTCATTCGAGCGGCTGTACGAGCCGTTCCGACTGCGGCGGGCGGTCACGATCCCCCCGGGCGATTACCACTTCGGAGAGGGGGTGCTCTACTACGAGACCTCGCGCGCACGTCCCTTGTCGCTGCTCCTGCACGGGAACTACGGTACATTCTGGAACGGTGACCGCCGCCGCGCGCGGGCGGGTTTCCGGTGGCGGGTGAACTCGCATTTCGCGGCCAGCGCCGAGTACGATCGCAACCACATCGAGCTTCCCGAGGGGCGCTTCACCGAGGGGCTCGCGGTCATCCGGCTCGATTCCTCGCTGACGACGCGGATGTTTCTCAATGCGTTCGTGCAGTACAACGGGCGGGACGACGTATGGCTGACGAACGTGCGATTCAATTTCATTCACCGTCCGCTCAGCGACATTTACGTCGTTTGGAACGACGCCACCGGCACGGGCATCCGCGACCGGGCCTTCATCGTCAAGTACAGCCACAGCTTTGCGTTCTGATGCGCAGAGAGCAATGAACCACAGGAGAGCGCAGTGTTCCCACGCCTGAATGGCATCATCGGCGCCCTCGAGCAGGGCCAGGTTGCAATGACTACGTTCGTGTCGCCACCAACAGTCGATAACGCGATCGCCGTCTCGGGAGCCGCCTACGACGGGGTGATCTTCGAATCCGAGCACAGTCCCTACGACATCAAGGAGCTTCGCGACGGCCTCCAGTACTTGCTGAATCGGCGGCAGATCGTCGACCGCGCCACCTTGGCGCCGGCGGTCACCCCGCTGATCCGCGTGCCGACCAACGGCGGCGAGATGAATCAGTGGCTCGCGAAGCAGGTGCTGGACATCGGCGCCTATGGCGTGGTTTGGCCTCGCGTCAGCACGGTGGACGAGGCGTACAACGCGGTCGCCGCGTGCCGCTATCCCCGTCCCGCGTCGGCCCCCGCCTATGAGCCGGCAGGATTGCGTGGCGACTACCCCGCGAACGCGGCCCGGTACTGGGGGCTCACGCAGCAGGAGTATTACGCGCGCGCCGACGTCTGGCCGTTGGCAGCGAACGGCGAGATTCTCGTGATCATCATGTGCGAGGACGTCGCCGGGATCGACAACCTGCCGAGGATTCTGAAAGAAGTGCCGGGCATCGGCGTGGTGTTGAGCGGCGAAGGAGACCTGTCACAGAATCTCGGGTATCCCCGTCAGTCGGACCATCCCGCGGTCGTCGAAGCCATGGGGGCCATCCTGGCGATCTGCAAGGAGCACGGGGTGGCGTGCGGCCGACCCCGGGTCGACGCGCAGAACGTGCGGCGCGCGCTCGACGACGGGTACCGCTTTCTCATGGCGTCGCCGACGCGGTCGTTCGCGGCGCTGGACGCCTGTCGGAAAGCTACCGGGAGGGCATGACGCGATGTACGCGATCCTCGGAACGATCAAGGTCAAGCCCGCGCACCTGGAGGAATTCGTCGAGCACGTCCGCCGGCACGCGGAGCACAGCGTGCAGGAGCCGGGGTGCCTGCGGTTCGACGTGCTCCAGGACGACGACGATCCGTTGACGATCTGTCTTTACGAGGTCTTTGGCGCGGAGGCAGACCTCGTGGCGCACCGGGCCCGCGAGTATTACCGGCACTGGATGGAAATCTCGCGCGAATGGCGTGAGCCGACCAGCGGCAGCCGGCGAAGACTGCACCACATTCACCCACCCGATACCGACTGGGTGGCGGCTGCGCCGGAGGTCAGATCGTGAACGATTCGAGCGTCTCCGGGGCGAACAGCTCGTGCGGCTCGAGCCGCCGTTTCGCGAGACCCTGTTCGTGCGAGTAGCGCAGGAAGGTCGCGAGCACGTCGCGATTCCGCTCGTAGCCGTAGGGCCAGAAGTCCTCTCCCATCTCGCGCCGCGTCTCTTCGATGTGCGAGACCAGCCAGGGCAGCATGGCCTTGAGCGCAGCCGTTTCGCGGAGGTCGCGGTAGGTGGCCTGCTGCGCGGCGCTGAAGGCCTTGTGGAGCGATTGCGCGATCCACGGGGACCGCTCGTACACCGCCCGGCGGATGACGACCGTGTGCATGATCGGGAAGATGCGCGTCCGGCGGAAGTAGTCACGCTCGATCGGGACAAAATCGGGGAACAGGCGTCGGACGCGGTCGTCACCGTGGCCGAAGCAGGACGGAGTGCGAGCCGTGTACAGGGCGTCGATCTCACCGGTGGCCAGCATCGCGGACAGCGTCTGCCGCGGCCCGATGCGCTCCACCCGGATGTCGGCCGGCAGGTTGAGCGGCAGCTTCTCGGGACGCCCGGGCTCCTCTTCCCCGCCCGTGCAATAGGTGACGCTGTTGACGGGGACGCCGTAGTCTTCGGCGAGGATTCCCCGGATCCACACGTTGGCGGTCATCTGATATTCAGGATTTCCGACTCTGCGTCCGGCCAGGTGCCCGGGCTCGCTGATTCCGGTCGCCGCGTTGACGTAAATGCTGGAGTGGCGAAACACCCGCGAGGGGAACACCGGGATCGCGACGAAGGGGCGCTCCGGTCTGAACAGCGACATCACGTACGACGAAAGCGACATCTCGGCGACGTCGAACTCCTGGTGCCGCAGCATGCGGAAGAATGTTTCTTCCACGGGCAGCGACAGGCACGTCAGGTCGATGCCGTCCACCTGGACGCGCCCGTCAGTCAGCGCCCTGGTGCGGTCGTAATCCCAGCACGCCAGGGTCAACGCCAGTTTCGACACCACGACTCCTTCCGGGTTGCATCACGGTCGGCCCGGCTGATTAAATCACTAGTCATCACTCATTAGGGAGACCACGCTCGCATGATCATCGACGCCCACGGCCATTACACGACAGTCCCTCCGGGCATGCGGATCTTTCGTGCGCTGCAGATTTCCAACATGGGCCGGCCGACGAGGTCGGCAGTCAACATTACCGACGACGAAATCCGCGCGTCACTCGAGAAGGGGCAGATCCGGATTCTCGACGAGCGTGGCATCGACGTGATGCTCTTCTCGCCGATGGCGTCGGCGATGGGCCATCATTTCGGGAACCCGCGGATCAGCCGCTACTGGACCGAGGTGAACAACGATCTGATCCATCGTGTGTGCACGCTCTATCCCGACCGATTCGTCGGCATCGGCGCGCTGCCTCAGTCGCCTGGCGTGAGCCCGAAAGACTGTGTCGAGGAGCTGGCGCGCTGCGTCACGGAGCTCGGGTTCATCGGATGCAACGTCAATCCGGACCCAAGCGGTGGCTACTGGACCGACCCGCCGCTCGGCGACGAGTGGTGGTATCCCCTGTACGAGAAGCTCGAAGAACTGGACGTGCCCGCGATGGTGCATGCGTCAGCGACCTGCAATCCGGCCTTCCACACCACCGGTTCGCACTACTTGAACGTCGACAGCTCGGCCTTCCTGCAGCTGATGGAGTCCCGGGTATTTCTTGATTTTCCGAAGCTGCGGCTGGTCATCTCCCACGGCGGTGGCAACGTGCCGTACCAGTCGGCACGCTACCGCGCGATCGGGATCATGAACAAGTGGGAGCCGTTCGAAGCCTTCATCAAGCGGCTCTATTTCGACACCACGGTCTACAGCCAGGACGCGATGGAGATGCTGGTCCGCGTCGTCGGGGTCGACAACGTCCTCTTCGCGTCGGAGATGCTGGGCGGCGTGACGACCATCGATCCGGCGACCGGCCGCTACTTCGACGACAACAAGCCCTGCCTGGACGGGATTGCCTGGCTGACCCCCGAAGACCGGCAGAAGATCTGCGAGGACAACGTGCGCCAGGCGTATCCCCGCCTCGGCCCCGTCCTCGATCGGCGGCCGGCGCAGACCGCGGCAACCCGCGGGAATTGATCGCCCTTCCACCTGGAGGCCCTTAACGTGTCGGATACCACGCTCGCCGCAATCAAAACCGGTCCATCCACCACCGAGCTCCGTGAGCTCGCACTGCCCGACATTCCGCCGGATGCGGCCCTGTTGAAGGTCGAAGTCGCCGGTGTCTGCGGCACCGACGTCAGCCAGTACCGGCTGCCGCTCCGGGGTGGGCCCATCATCATGGGACATGAGAACGTCGGTTATCTCGCGAAGGTCGGGCGCGAGTTCGCGGCGCGCAAGGGGGTCAAGGAAGGGGACCTGATGTTCCTCGAACATTACCTGCCCTGCGGCCACTGCGAGTGGGACCATATGGGCGAGTACCGCCACTGCGCCGCGACCGAGTGGTTCTATGATCCGACCGCGATCCGTTACGGCTACACCTCGATGGACACCGCGCCGGGCCTCTGGGGCGGCTTCAGCCACTATCTGTATCTGCCGCTGAACGCGGTGCTCCACAACGTGCCGGCGGGCCTGACGGCCGAAGAGGCCGGTGTCGCGACGCCGATGTCGAACGGCATTCAGTGGGCACTGATGGACGGCGGCGTCGGTTACGCGTCGACCGTCCTCATCCAGGGGCCGGGCCAGCAGGGCCTGTGTTGTGCGATGGCGTCCAAGCAGGCCGGTGCGGCCCGCGTCATGATCACCGGCATGACCAAGGATGCGCGCCGGCTGGAGGTCGCCAAATCGCTCGGGGCTGACGACGTGATCAACGTCCAGGAAGAGGACGCACTGGCACGGGTCATGGAAATCACCGGCGGCCGCGGTGTCGATGTCGTGATCGACTGCACGGTCGGCGCCGGACCCGCTCCCACGCTGCTCGGCATCGAGGCGACCAAGCGACGAGGCGGCACGATGGTCGTCCAGGGTGAAGGCAACCAGGAATTCCCCAACTTCCCGATCGGGCGGCTGACCAGGAAGGGCATGACGCTGAAGAGCGCCCGCGGGCACTCCTACCGTGCCGTGGAACTTGCGCTGTACCATCTCGGGGCGCGGCGCTTCCCGCTCGAATTGATGACCACCCACCGCTTCGGACTCGCGGAGGTCGATTACGCGATCAAGTCGGTCGGTGGACAGGGGGCGCCGGGGGCCATTCACGTGTCGGTCATGCCATGGCGGTGATGCGGCAGCTCGTCGATGCGATCCGGATGCTCGCGGAAGCGGAGATCATCGACCACGCGGGGCACTGCAGCGTTCGCCAGGACGCCCTGACCTTCCACATCAACTCGGGCGCGTCAGTCCGACCCACGCTGACCGAAGCCGACATCGTCACCGTGGGGCTGGATGGCGCCACGGCGGACGGCGCCTCGAAGCCGCCGCTCGAGCGGCACATCCACGCCGAGATCTATCGCGCCAGGCCGGACGTGCAGGCAATCATGCACACCCATCCGCGCTGGTCGACGTTCCTGAGCATGACGGGCGTCGCGTATCAGCCGGTGATGCCGCAGGGCGCGCTGCTCGGGGAGGTCCCGGTGCTCGATTCACCGCTGTCGGTGAATACGCCCGAGGCGGGACGACGGCTGGCCGCCGCACTCGGTAACGCGCGGGCCGTCTTTCTCCGCTCGCATGGCGCCGTCATCGTGGGCGGCGATATCATCGAGTGTTTTGCCCTGGCGGTCTACGCCGAAGACAACGCCTACCGCCAGTACATGGCGCTGCAGATCGGCGTGCCCTACGTGTTCACCGAGGCCGAGCAGCAGGCCTGTCGGGAGAATCTCTGGTCGCCTGGACTGTTCCGGAAGGTGTGGGACCACCACCATTCGAAGCTGCTGGAGACCCGGTGAGGTCACACTTCCAGATACAGGATGCCGTCATCCACCACGGATGGATAGGTCTTCAGCGGGACGATGCACGGGGGCTTGACGACTTCACCGGTGCGGACGTTGAAGCAGCCCTGGTGGAAGTTGCACTCGATGACCTCCCCGTCGAGATACCCTTCGGAGAGGAATCCGGGCCCATGCGTACAGGCGTCGTCGGTGACGTGGAAGGTGCCATCGACGTTGAAGACCGCCAGGCTCAACCCCTCGACTTCCACTTTCAGGGCCTCACCCGGGGCGATTTCCCCGGTCGAGCAGAGCTGGATTCGTGCCGGCGCGCCATTCATGCAGAAGAACTCCTCCGGGCAGGCCATCGCTCGGGGAGACCGACAGCCGGGCATCCGTTAAGTATATCAGTCGTGTAGAATGGTCTGACCATTCCGCAGGAGTTGGCAATATGCTCAGGAAGGAACAGAACGATCTGCTGACCCAAACCGGCCCCGGGACGCCCATGGGCCGGATGTTTCGCAGCTACTGGGTCCCGGCGCTGCTCGCGGAAGACCTGCCCGTCAACGAGTGCCCGCCCGTGCGCGTGAAGCTGATGTCGGAACGTCTCATCGCCTTCAGGGACACCGACGGCCGCTACGGTCTGATCGACGAGTTCTGCGCGCACCGCGGGGTGTCGCTCTGGTTCGGGCGCAACGAGGAATGCGGCCTGCGCTGCCCGTATCACGGGTGGAAATACGACGTCACCGGTCAGTGCATCGACGTCCCGTCCGAGCCCGAGGCCTCGGGGTTCTCGAAGACCATCAAGCTCAAGTCGTATCCGCTGATCGAGCGCGGGGGTGTGCTCTGGACATACATGGGCCCCGCCGATACGCAGCCTCCGCTCCCCGAATGGGAATTCGCCACGGTGGGACCGAAGCAGACGCTCACGACCAAGCGGATCCAGGAATCCAATTGGCTGCAGGCGATGGAGGGGGGGATCGATTCCAGCCACGTCTCCTTCCTGCACCGGGGGGACCTCAACTCCGACCCCCTCTTCAAGGGGGCCAGGGGCAACCAGTACAACCTGAGCGACTCGCGCCCCGTCTTCGAGGTCGTCGAGAGCCCGGGCGGGCTGTACATCGGAGCGCGCCGGAACGCGGAGCACGGTCACTACTATTGGCGGATCACGCAGTGGGTGATGCCCTCCTTCACGATGATCGCGCCGCGCGGGAATCACTCGGTGCACGGGCATTTCTGGATCCCGATCGACGACGAGACCTGCTGGGCGTGGAGCTACGACTACCACCCGATCCGGGATCTCACCGACGTGGAGATCGGGATGATGCACGATGGGAAAGGCATCCACGTCCGATATGTGCCCGGCAGCTATCAGCCGCTGGCGAACAAGGACAACGACTATCTGATGAATCGCGAGGCACAAAAGGCCGGCCGGACCTTCAGTGGTGTCGAGGGGATCGGCATGCAGGACGCCTCGCTGCAGGAGAGCATGGGCCCCATCGTCGATCGGACCAAGGAGAATCTGGTGTCCACCGACAACGGCATCATCATGGCGCGGCATCGGCTGCTGCGAGCCGTGAAGGCATTCACCGACAAGGGGATCGTTCCGCCGGGGATCGATCCGGTGCACCAGAAGGTGCGCTCGGCGGCGATCATCCTTCCGCCCGATCAGCCATTCAAGGACGGGGCGCGCGAGGCGATGATCGCGCGTCCGGCGGTGGCGCCCGCCTCCGTGTGACCGGCCCATGCTGAGCGAATCCAGCCGCATGAGCTCGGCCGCCGAAGCGCGCTTCCGCGTCCAGGCCCCGAACTCGAGGCCCCGCGAGATTGCGGTGATCGCGGTCGACACGACGAGCGACCGGGTGGTCAGGCGGCTCGCGGAGGGGACGTGGAATCACGCGACGTTCCTGACCGCTGCGCATATCACCGGCATGGCGGCACCAGAGGCCGGGGCCGGATCCCTGATGAATCTCACCGGAGGCACCGCGGACCTCGCCGACCAAGTGAATCGGGCCGACCTGGTGGTCATGGTGGCGTCCCCCGGCGGCCATGCGAACGCGGTGGCGATGATCGGCGAAGCGTGCAGCCGCAAACGCGTCATGACGACCGCGCTGGTCGTCAGTGCCGCGACCGCGTCCGATGACGAGGTGGCCAGGACGCTCGCCCAACTGCGCCCCTGGTCGTTGATGGTGGTCATCGCGAATGCCGACGACTACATCGAGGACATGCTGATGGCGCTGCGGGCGTCGTGAGCGACCCGGTTCACGAAATCGTGATTATCGGCGGCGGTCCCGCCGGCACCTTCGCCGCGATGGCCGCCCGTCAGCAGAACCCCGCTGCCATTGTCACGCTGCTCACCGACGAGCCCTGCGAGCCGTACGAGAAGCCCCCCCTGTCGAAGGCCGTCCTTCTCGGTAAGGTCACTGCCGCGGATGCCCCCATCGCCGGGCCTGGTGGGCTGTCGGCGCACGGCGTCCGGCTCGAACGCCACGCGCCGTGCGCGGCGATCGATCGCGCGGCGCGAGCCATCGTGCTTCGCGACGGACGGCGAATCGCCTACGACGCCCTGGTCATCGCCACCGGTTCGACCGCGCGATCGCTCCCGCAATTGCCGCCCGGGATGCCGCGTGTGCACTATCTTCGCACCCAGGCCGACGCACACGACCTTTACACGGCGCTCAGGCGCAGCCGTCACCTGCTCGTCGTCGGCGGCGGTCTGATCGGGCTCGAAGTGGCCGCATCGGCCGCGGAAATCGGGGTGGCGACCACCGTCCTCGAGATTGCCCCGCGGATACTCGCCCGCGTCTGCGACGACCACACGGCCGGCATCGTGCACGACGCGCACCGTCACCGCGGCGTCACGATCCGCACCGGGACCGGGCTGGTGTCGGCGGTCAGCCGCGTCGACGGGCTGGAGATCCTGACCAGCGCGGGTGACGCGATTGCGTGCGATCTGGTCGTCGTGGGCACCGGTGCCGCGCCGAACGACCGACTCGGCGCAGATGCCGGTCTCGCGATCGACGACGGCATCGTCGTCGACGAGACGTGCCGGACGTCGGATCCCGCCATCTTCGCTGCCGGCGACGTCGTACGGTTTCCCGCGCCGCACGGTTCGGTGCGCCTGGAAAACTGGCGGCACGCGCAGGATCAGGGGACCGTGGCCGGTCGCAACGCCGCTGGTGCACGGGAGCCATATGTCACCATTCCCTCCTTCTGGTCCGAGCAGTACGATCTCTATGTTCAGGGCGCTGGCTGGGCGCTCACGGCGGGTGAGCGGGTTCGACGGCCGCTGGAGGGGAACAGCACGCTGACCTTCGAGATCAGCGCCGGACGCCTGGTCTACGCGACCGGTATCAACGCGCAGCGCGACCTCGCCTCCGCGCGGCGGCTGATCGAACGGCAGGTTCCGGTCTCCGCGGCGGCACTCGCGGATCCCGCGCTGCCGCTTGCGGCTATGCTCAAGCGGCAGCCGGCACGGTAACGCGGCGATTCGAGGCTGGAGGAAGTCAACGATGGATGCCAGGGTGACGCTTGCCGCGCTGCTGCAGATGAAACGCGACGGCCAGAAGATCGTCGGCGTCGTCGCCTACGACTATCAGATGGCGCAGATCGTGGATCGCGCCGGCATCGACATCGTGTCGGTCGGCGACTCGGTCGGGATGAACCTGTGGGGCCACCGCAGCGAGCTCGAGGTGACGCTGGACCAGATGGTCCTCGCGTGCCAGGCGGTGCGGCGGGGCGTCCGGCGGGCGCTCGTCAGCTGTGACTTCCCGTTCGGTCCGCTGCAGGAAGGGGCGGAGAGTGCCGTCCGTGCAGCCGTCCGGCTCGTCAAGGAAGGCGGCGCCGACCTGGTGAAGCTCGACGGCGCGTCGGGATTCCCCGAGGGAGTTCGCGCGATCGTTCGCGCTGGCATTCCGGTCTGGGCGCAGTTCGGTGTCACCCCGCACACGGCCATGCGCTTCGGCGGGATGGCCAAGGCGGGCCCCGATCTGGCCACCGAGATGAAGGATGAGCTGGTGGCCGAGGCCAGGTTGCTCGAAGAGGCCGGCGCAAGCCTGCTCGACTTCACCAACTCCGGACCTGTCGCGGGGGCCGAAGCCGTGGGCGCCGTCAACATCCCGGTGATTGGAGGGCTCGGCGGCGGTCCCTGGCTCGATGGCCGCGTGCGGGCGGCGTTCGCCGCGGTGGGATACCTGGCCTCGGCGATCGACGACACCGCGACCGAACGATATGCGAATGTCGCGCGGACCACGATGGACGCCCTGCAGACGTTCGCCGAGGACGTGCGCGCCGCGCGCCAGATTCGCGGGGCCGGTGCTCGCACCGTGACCACGTGACTTGCGGATTTGCCCGCTCCCCTTCCCCGCTCTGAAAGAGGCGATCACGTGGCGACGGCCGTCATCGACGGAATCACAACGCGGTACGAAGTCGTCGGCTCAGGGCCGGCGCTGCTGATGTTCTCACCCGGCGGATTCGACGCGACCCTCGACAAATGGTCGACGCAGGGAATCTATGCGCGCATCAGGCCGGTCGACCATCTGTCGCGGAAGTACACCTGCGTGATCTTCGATCGCCGCGAGACTGGAGAGTCGGGAGGCCGTCTCGAGCGCATCACGTGGACGGACTACGTTCGACAAGGCAAGGGCCTTCTCGATCACCTCGGCATCACCCGCGCGAACATCATGGGCGCGTGCATGGGATGCTGCCCGGCCGCGGCCTTCGCCGTGGCACATTCGGTGATGACGACGTCGCTCCTGCTGTACTGGCCGGTGGGTGGTCCGCTCTACCGGATCAACGGGCATCTGCGTTTTGCACAGCACGTGGCGTTCGTTCATCAGCAGGGGCTCGCCGCGGTGGTGGCCCTGGCGGCGGAAGGGAAGAGCTTCGGCCAGGACCCTCGGGGCGGTCCGTGGGTGTCGGTCCTGCGACGGGATCCGGCGTTTGCCGAGCGGTTTACGACGCAGGACGTCGAGGCCTACAAGCTGCTGGTCACGTCCATGGGCCGCACGCTGATCGATCGCGACACGGCTCCGGGCGCCGAGCCGGAGGATCTGCTGAGACTGAACCTGCCGGCCCTGATCGTTCCAGGGAACGATCACTCGCATGGAACGTCGG
>JACDBQ010000036.1 GCA_013694845.1 Acidobacteriota bacterium | reverse complement strand
ATGCTGCGCAGCGCCGCATTCGCTTCCAACGTGGTCGCGTCAATGCCGATCGTCTTCCCTCTCACCAAGCCCGCGTCGGCGAGCCGCTGCAGGATCCAGGTAAAGACGGCTTCGTGCGTTTCGAGATCGATCAGCCGGCGAGTCCTCGAAATCGTCGAATGATCCGGCGGCGCCTCTGGCAGCACCAGCCCGAGAAACTCACGCAGCGCAAAGGAATCCGCGGCGCGCCACGCGATGGCGCGCTCGGCGTCCAAGCCTTCGAAGTAGCCGATCAGCAAGAGCCGAAAGTACCGGCCGGGCGCCAGACCGGGTCGGCCGACCTGGTCGGCGTAGAATCGCTGACAGAGCGACTCGACATAGCCATCGAAGTCCGCGTGGTCGAGGATCTGGTTGAGCCGCGCATAGAACGGGTGCGCGGCGGTGCGTGGCAGATCGTGTGTCGCGACCCACATCGTCGTCTGCTTCGGACGCCGCCGTCGTTTGCCCATCGCCATGGGCGACAGTGTAGTACGCGGGATCAATCGCGTCGATCCCTAATTCAACGTTTCACCACGGGCTGCTAGGGGCCTGGCCCCGTTTCGCGCAAGTCCTTGATATCTCTGCGGTTTTGCCGTACCATTCGGCGTTCCTGACGGCCCGCCGGTACGCAGAAATACAGACATTTGGACATAGCGTCGCAACTCGTAGCCTTTGGTGTCGTGCTCGCGTCTCTGACGGTTCACGAGTGGGCGCACGCGTGGACGGCCGATCGCCTCGGCGACTCGACCGCCCGCATGCTCGGGCGGGTCTCGTTCAACCCGATCGTGCATATCGACCTCCTCGGCACGGTCGTGCTGCCGCTGCTCGCCATCTTCAGCGGCCTGCCGATTCTCGGCTGGGCCAAGCCCGTACCGGTCAACACGAGCCGGCTGGGACATCCGAAGCGCGACTTCATGATCGTCGCCGCCGCCGGGCCGACCAGCAACATCGTCATGGCGATCGCGGCCGCCCTTGCATTTCGCGTCCTCGGCGGCGTGGAGGCAACCGGCGAGTTCGGAGCCGCCCGGTTGCTGGTCATGGCCGTTCAAATCAATGTGCTGCTGGCGGTGTTCAACATGCTGCCGATACCGCCGCTCGACGGTGGCAACGTCCTCGCGGGACTGCTCCCGGACCGCATGGCGGGACTGCTTTACAGCCTGCGCTCGTACGGCTTCATCGTGCTCTACGCATTGATGTTGACGGGTATTCTCAGCCGACTGATCATGCCGCCGACCCTGTTCCTGATGAGGCTGTTGCTTTTGTGAAACCCTCCTTCGCTGAAGCTCCGGCGGGCAGGCCTCGCGTCGTCTCGGGTATGCGCCCGACGGGAAAACTGCACCTGGGCCACCTGGTCGGAGCCCTCGACAACTGGTCGGCGCTGCAGGACCAGTACGACTGCTTCTACTTCGTCGCTGACTGGCACGCCCTCACCAGCGACTACGCGGACACGTCCGGGATCGTCGAGAGCGCCTACGACATGGTCGCCGACTGGATTGCCGCCGGCCTGGACCCGGATCGCAGCACAATCTTCGTGCAGTCGCTCGTGCCGGAACATGCCGAGCTCTACCTGCTGCTGTCGATGACGGTGCCGATTCCATGGCTCGAACGGGTGCCGACCTACAAGGAGCAGATGGATCAGCTGAGTGAGAAGGATCTCTCGACGCTCGGATTTCTGGGATATCCCCTGCTCCAGACGGCCGACATCATCATCTACAACGCGCAGTACGTGCCGGTTGGTGAAGACCAGGTCGCCCACCTGGAGTTGAGCCGGGAGATCGTTCGGCGCTATCAGCATTTCTTCGGCGAGCTTTTCGTGGAGCCGCAGCCGCTGCTCACGAAGTTCGCGCGCCTGCCGGGTCTCGACAACCGCAAGATGTCGAAGAGCTACGGCAACGCGATCAACATCGCGGACGATGGTGAGACCGTCCGGAAAAAGGTCATGCAGATGTACACCGACCCCAAGCGTGTTCGGGCCGACGTCCCGGGCACGGTCGAAGGAAACCCGGTGTTCATCTATCACGACGCCTTCAACCCGGACGCGGCCGAAGTCGACGACCTCAAGTCCCGCTACCGCGAGGGCAGGGTCGGTGATGTCGAAGTCAAGAAGAAGCTCGCGTCGGCGCTGAATACCTATCTGGATCCGATGCGCGCGCGGCGCGTCGAACTCCTGTCGAAGCCGGCGGCACTTCGCGAGATTCTCCATGAGGGCTCTCGCAAGGCCCGCGCGGTCGCCCAGGAGACCATGACGCGTGTGAGGGCGGCGGCGAATCTGAAGTACGACTGATGGAACACCAGGAGTTCGAATCGATCCTCGAGGCATATCCTGTGCGCCTCGCAAACTTCGAGGGGCCTCTCGACCTGCTGCTTCACCTCATCAAGCGACATGAGGTGAGCATCTACGACATCCCGATCCACACGATCACCAGGCAGTATCTCGACTACATCGACCTGATGGAGGAGATGAACCTCGATGTGGCGGGAGACTTCCTGGTCATGGCCGCCACGCTCATCCACATCAAGTCCCGGATGCTGCTGCCGCGTCCCGATCCGGCCCAGGACGATCTCGAAGAGGATCCGCGCGAAGCGCTCGTCCGCCGGCTGCTCGAACACCAGAAGTTCAAGGCTGCCGCGGAGCTGCTGCACGAGCGCGAGACATTGCGCAGCGCGCAATGGACCCGCCCGGACGGGCCGATCGCGGAGATTGCGGGCGAGGTCCAGGAGCCCGAGGTCGACATCGATCTCTTCAGTCTGATCAGCGCGTTCCGCGCGGTCGTGGAACGCTCGAAGCAGCGCCCCAAGCTCTATCTGCCGAGCGAACAGATCCCGATCGAGGATCGCATCGAGCAGCTGATGGCGCGCCTCTCGGAAACCGAGGCCTGCGGTTTCGAGGACCTGTTCGCCGACGTCGAGTCGCGCGCGGGCATGATCGTGACGTTCCTCGCGATGCTGGAAATGATCCGGCTGAAGCTGGTTCGGGTCTTCCAGGCGGGCGTCGTGGGACCGATCCGCATCTACAAGCGGGCACGACCGGCTGATGCTCCGAAGCCTCTCGGGGATCCGGAGCAGAGACATAACGACGCCGTGAGGCGCGCGGCTCAGCTCGTCGAGGACGGTGGGGTGGCCTCGACGCCCGCCGCCGCTAATGACGAACCGTCCGAATGATCGTGATCTGCCGAGCCGTCTGGCGTCACGCGTGAAAGGTACGAGGTTGAACGCCGGTGTCTGATCATCTCAAACCCATCGTCGAAGCCTTGATCTTCGCATCCCCCGAACCGGTGACCCGGAAGACCCTGCACAAGCTGCTGGACGGTGAGCCGAAAGAAGATGTCGACGCCGCGCTCCAGGCGGTAAAAGCGGACTACGAGCGTCCGGGCGGGCTCCAGCTCGTCGAGGTTGCCGGTGGTTACCAGATCGTCACCCGGCCCGAGCTGCACGAATGGGTGCGGAAGCTCTTTCACGAGCGCACCACCAGCAAACTGTCGGTGCAGGCGCTCGAGACACTCGCGGTCATCGCCTACAAGCAGCCGGTCACTTCCGTCGAGATCGCCGAAATCCGAGGCGTCAGCAGCAGCGGCGGCGTGCTGTCAACCCTGGTGGACCGTCGACTGATCAAAACGGTCGGGCGCAAGCAGGTCGTGGGACGCCCCTTCATGTACGCCACCAGTCGCGAGTTCCTCGACCGATTTGGCCTCAACGATCTGACCGACCTGCCGAAGGTGGAAGAGATGTCGGACGCGCTCGGATTCGAGCTGCCGCTCGGGCTCGCCGAACCGGCCCCCGTGACCTCGCCACTTCCGTTCGACGAATCCGAGCCAGCCGCGAGAACGGCCGACGAAACGCAGTTGCCTGAACTCATCGCGAACATGCCGGCGGACGAGCAGGTACACTGATCGACCCATGCGCTTCGCACCCCGTGTATCACCGTGGACCCGATCGTAGGTTGCCCGTGCAGGTTCGACTACAGAAGATTCTCTCTACCGCAGGTATCTCGTCCCGGCGCGCGTCCGAGGCCATCATCGTGGAAGGCCGGGTCACGGTGAACGGGCAGACCGTGACCGAGCTCGGCTCAAAGGCCGATCCAGACGTGGACGACATCCGCGTCGACGGCCGCCGAGTCAAGACCGCGACCGCGCGCCGCTACATCCTGATGTACAAGCCGCGGGGCTACATCACGAGCCGTTCCGATCCCGAGCAGCGCCCGACGGTGATCGACCTTCTCACCACCGGTGGGGTGCGCGATTACGTGTACCCGGTTGGACGGCTCGACTACGAGTCCGAAGGGCTCCTGCTGCTCACCAGCGACGGCGAGCTCGCCGAGCGACTCATGCATCCGAGTCACGGCGTCGCACGGGAATACCACGTCCGCGTTCGCGGCGTGCCTGCTCGTGAGACGCTGGAGCGCCTGGCACGGGGCGTCGCACTCGACGGTCGAAAAACCGGTCCGGCGGAAGTCAGGATCGAGAAGCTGATCGAAACGTCAGCCGGCGGTGACGCGATCCTCGCGCTGGTGATTTACGAGGGACGAAATCGCCAGGTGCGTCGAATGTGCGACGCCGTCGGCCACCCCGTGGTGAAACTGAAGCGCGTCCGGATCGGCCCGATCCACGACGAACACATCCGTCCGGGCGAATTCCGCGACCTGAGCGAGAGAGAGATCACCGCGCTGAAGCGCGCCGCATCACGAACCACTCCCAAGGTCCGACGCAGCACGTCGGACGTCGCCCGTGGCACGCCCGACGACGCCCGAGGCACGTCGGATGTCACCCGTGGCACGTCGCACATACCACATCGCACGTCGAACGTCGGACGTGGCACGTCGAACGTCCCACGCCGCACGTCCAACCCGGCTACTCCTCGTCCAGCAGATTCGCCCAGAACCGAACGAGCTCCCAGACCGCGTGCAGGGCGGCCGACCGGTCGACCTCGGCGTGGGTGATCAACGGCGTCGCCAGCTGGATTACCTCCACGCCGCGCGCACGGAGCGTGTCGGCCAGCAGGGCAGATTCCACGGCGGGGATCACGTTGTCGTCAGTCCCGTGCAGAAGATACACCGGGGCTCCGGGCCGCGACGACGCCGGCGAGAGCGCCGCGTCGCCGCCCAATGCGACCACGTGCGGCAGCAGGATGGGCCCGATCTGCGCAACATCCCGTGCGTTCACATATTTCATCAGCGTCCGAGCGGGCTCCGGCAGGGCGTCTCCCAGAGCTGTGGCAGCCGCGAATTCGATCTGCGCCTGCGCCTTGTCCACCATGTCGACGTGCGATGCCTGGAGGAATCTGAAAATTGCGTCGCGTAGCGGCTGGACCTGCTCACGTGGCACGACGCGATCGGCGACGCCGAGCAGGATGATCGCGATGCCGTAGTCGTGCGGGGGACGGCTGCTGCCGTCCGGCGACTTGCCGGTGCAGAGATATTGGAGGGTCCGCGGCAGGTCGCCGTGTCCCCCAAACGACATCACGAACGCGACACGATCGCGAATCGACGGCCGCGACGCGGCCACGATCGATAGTCCACCCGCGAAACTGATGCCCATCATGCCGACGCGACCTTCAGGGGCGAAGCCGCTGCGCGACGAGAGCCATGACGCGGCGTCCTCGATCATGTCGGTGGTCCTCGTGCTGATGCTGTAGCGCTTGAGGTCCGTCAGTTCGGTGGTGACGACAATGCGACCCGTCGAGGCAATATCCCGGGCAAACTGCACGAGCCGAGGTTCGTCAAGGCCGGAGGCGTGAATGCCGGGGACCAGCAGTGTGGCCGGGGCGGTCAGGGACGACGGTTCGGCGGCGCGGCCGGCCGATGACGGGCGGTAGACGCGGCCGCGCAGGATCCCGCCGCGCCACGGAATCGTCGTCTCGGACTCGACCAGGTCCTCCGTGTTCCACTCGGCGATCGTTCGCGGTGCGCCGTCAAGACCCGCCGCCTGGATGACGAAGGTCGCGCCACGCGCATAATCCAGGCCGGTGGGAAGCGCGAGCAGGCAGGCGGCAAACGGAACCGCGATCGCAAGGACCTTCCGGCGGCGTGGCATGGGCGGAGATAATACCTGTTGACGCCATGACCTCGAACGTTTCATCTGACCGCCGTCTCATCATCGCCATCGACGGACCCTCCGGCGCCGGGAAAGGGACCGTTGCGCGCGCCCTGGCGGACCGCTTGAACTACCGGCACGTGGACACGGGTGCCATGTATCGCGCGATCGCGTGGAAAGCCATCCACGAGAGGCTGGACCTGCAGGACGAACAGGCGCTCGCGACCCTCGCATCGAGAGCGGTGATCGACGTCAGCGACGGTGCCGTGGTCGTGGACGGCCACAACGTGAAGCAGGCCATCCGTACATCGGAGATCGACGCGGCTGCCGCCGCGGTTGCCCGCCAGCCGCGGGTGCGGCAGGTCCTGATCGCGCAGCAGCGTGCGATGGGCGCGCAGGGCGGAATCGTGATGGAAGGGCGGGATATCGGCACGGTGGTCTTCCCCCAGGCGGAGATCAAGATCTACCTCGACGCGTCCCCGGAGGAACGCGCGAGACGCCGGGCGACGGATCCCGCGCATGCCGCGGGCCAGGGGGCTTCGGTCGTGAATGACGTGGCCTCCGCGCTGGCTGAGCGCGACCGGAGCGACTCGACCCGAACGGCATCGCCGCTTGCTCTCGCCGTCGATGCCGTTCGGATCGACACCACCGGCATGCCCGTCGACGAAGTCATCGACCGCCTCTTGACGTTGGTGAACGATTACCGCGGATGACACGGGCAGGACCGCGCAGTCGAGATTGCGGAGGCGGATTGGGGAGCGAGATTGACGGATTGCGGATTGCAATAGCAGTCCGCAGTCCGCAATGGATTATTCGCGCTCTTTGTAATCGTCTGACGATGCGGGATCAAGTTCCCAACGGTGCTTGTCGCGCTCGGCGATCTTCTCGGAGGCCTTGAGCTCCTCGTTGTCCTCGTAGGTGACCCCGAGCGCCTTGCCGATGTCATCGACGCGATCCTGGTCCGGTGTGGGGTTATCGCCGCCCGGGGCCTCGTCGCCGACGGCATAGGCATCTTCCCAATCGGCATCCACGTCGCCGCCGGTCAAAGCCGGGCTCGTTTCATTGTGATCGTCGAGGGCGGCCTGCATGTGACGCCGGCCGGAACGGGCCGCCGATGCGGTGCGATCCATGTCGAGGCTGGACGGTGGACCCTGGACGGTCTCTTCGAGCTCGCGGAGCTGCTTGCGTTCGCGGTCCAGGCCGGGAGCATTACGCGAACTGCCGGCGCCGGAGGGGGTGCCGGTCGACCGCCGCGTGGGCATCGGGTTCGTTCGTCCCCGCACTGATCTGCCGGCCTCTGGTGTCTGCGCCAGCGTTTCTTCCCGCCCCGAACCGCCGAGCCTGGGGGAACGGCCTCGCGTGGTGGCCGTTTTTGGCGTCTTTCGTGGCGTCGTTTTGACGGGTCGGGTTCGGACGGAGCTCCGGCTCGAAGGGGACGCGGCGCGGCGCGGGGCCGGTCGCTTGGACGCCGCCTTGCGCGCCGCTGGCCGCGAGCTCGCGCGTTTTCTGGAGGCCGCGGTTTTTCGTGACCCTCCCCGAGTCGATTTTCGCGACGACCCGGTCCCGGCCGACGTCTTTCGCTTGGCCGAGCGGGGCGGTTTGATCGGCTGCTTCCGCCTGGCCTTGCCCTTGGGAGTTCGGGCGCCGGCCGTCTTGCGGCGTCCCCCCGCGCTGCGTCCCGTGGCTCGCGCCCCGGCGCCGGTCTTCCGTTTTGGCTGGGTCCGCTTCCGCCCCTTGCTCGACGTGCTCTTTTTCTTGGCCATGGACGCCTCTTTTTCTTGGTGGTCGCAGGGCCCTACCCCCGCGCTTTCCCTGGTTATTGCGGGGCTTCATCCCCGCAACCCCAACCTCGGCGGCGACCGCCGGTAGTGGGTCAGTTTGGTTTCTTCGTGGCGCTGAACTTTCCGTCCAGATCGCCGGCGATGATAGACAGGTGCCACGTTCCTTCGATAGCGCTGCGGGAAGGAGTAACGGTGCCGCTCCAGGTTGCGACCGGATACTTTTCGCCGGACGGAGCGGGGATTCCCCAAGCAACCTTAGCGTCCTTAACCGTCCCCAACATTTCCGATCCCCCGCTGCATTGGACTGATAGCTTGTCGTCAGCCTGTTTCATCTGACAGGTGGAGACC
>JACDBQ010000033.1 GCA_013694845.1 Acidobacteriota bacterium | reverse complement strand
GCGGAGCGAAGTGCCGCGCAGCGGCACCGCCGAGCGAGCGCGGGTGGGGGTGGGGCCCCACGAGCACTGATAAATGCAGACCGAAACGTGCGGGTTACCTGGTTGTGGGACTGTGTGTCCTGGCGCTCGTCGCGGGCTGCCGGCAGGACATGCACAACCAGCCGAAGTACCGGCCGCTGCGGCCCAGCACGCTCTTCGCCAACGGCTCCAGCGCGCGTCCTCCGGTTGAAGGGGCGATCGCCAGAGGCACGCTCAACGAAGACGAGGCGCTGTTCACCGGCAAGACCGCCGGTGTGGCCGTCAAGGAGATGCCGTTCGCGATCGCCGATGCGGACCTGGATCGCGGGCAGGAGCGGTTCAACATCTACTGCACTCCCTGCCACGATCAGACCGGGAACGGCCGCGGAATGGTGGTGCAGCGAGGCTACCGGCAGCCGCCCTCGTTCCACATCGAACGGCTGAAGCAAGCCGATCCCGGTTACATGTTCGACGTCATCACCAACGGTTTCGGCGCGATGCCCGATTACAAGGCGCAGATCGATGCGCGCGACCGGTGGCGGATCGTTGCGTATGTCAAGGCGTTGCAGTTGTCGCAACCCACCGCCGCCGAGGCCCCCGTCGGGGCGCCCGGCGCCTCGACTCCGCCCCTGGGCGGTCAACCGCCGGGTGGGCCGTCGGCGCCGCAACCCTCCGGCCGAGGGGGGCACTAACCAGCGCCCGGCGCGCGCAATTTTCAACTATGGCGACACACGCAGTCACTCCGACCGACGTCCCCGCACTGGCGCGGCTTCAGCAGCGGGCCTTGATCGTCGGTGTCATCGGCATCGCCGCAGGCGCCGTCGGGGCGCTGACCAACCGGGATCAGTTCTTTCAGTCCTGGCTGATCGGCTTCCTGTTCTGTCTCGGCCTGACACTCGGGTCGCTCGGGCTGCTGATGCTTCAGCACTTGTCTGGCGGGCAGTGGGGAATGGTCGGCCGGCGGGTGTTCGAGGCCGCCACCCGCACGCTGCCGCTGGTCGCGCTCTTCTTTTTGCCAATCCTCTTCGTGATGCCGACGCTGTTCCTGTGGGCGAGGCCGGAAATGGTGGCGGCCGATCAGATCCTTCAGGCCAAGGCGCCGTATCTCAACGTGAAGTTCTTCATGGCGCGCGCGGTGATCTACTTCGGGTTCTGGCTGATCTGCGCCTGGCTGCTCAACAAGTGGTCGGCTGCGCAGGACCGCGGGGAAGAAGGACTGGACCCTGCGGGGATGGTGCGTTTCCGCACGCTCAGCGCACCGGCACTGCTCTTTCTCGTGCTCACGATCACGTTCGCGGTCACCGACTGGGTGATGTCACTGGACCCGCACTGGTACTCCACGATCCTCGGGCTGATGTTTGTCGCAGGGTTCGGGCTCTCCGCGTTCGCGCTGACGATTGCGGTGCTCGCCACGGTCGGGCCGGTCGGCGCACTGGCCGGACGGCTCAATCCGCGCCACTTCCACGACCTCGGCAAGCTGCTGCTGGCGTTCACGATGCTGTGGGCCTATCTGAACTTCTCGCAGTTCCTGATCATCTGGTCCGGCAACCTGCCTGAGGAGATCCCCTGGTACATCGAGCGGATGCGCGGCGGCTGGGGAGTTGTCGCGCTCGCGCTTGTCGTGGGGCATTTCGCCTTGCCGTTCATGCTCCTGTTGTCGCAGGACCTGAAAAAGGGCCGGTGGCTGCCGCGGGTCGCGATCTTCATCCTGGTGATGCGTCTCGTCGATACGATTTGGCTCGTCGGGCCGACATTCGAGCACCACGGGTTCCCGATTCACTGGATGGACGTGGTCGTGCCCGCCGGTCTCGTCGGCATCTGGATGTTCTGGTTTACGCGGACGCTTCGCAGCCGCGCCCTGATGCCGCTCAATGATCCTTTCTTGAAGGAGGCGTTTGCCCATGACGCTCACTGACAAGCACCGCGCCCGCCATCATGACGACGAGCATTTGTATGGGGGTGGAGAGCAGAACGAGGATGTCGCGCACGAACACAGCGACGTCAACGTCCGGTCGCTGCTCGTCTTCGCGTTCGGCCTGATCGCGATCGTAGTCGTGTGCGCCGTGGCGATGGGGGGTCTGTTCAAGGTGTTCGAGCGGCAGGCGGCGGCCAGCGATCCAGTGATATCCCCGCTGGTACGGCCGGCTCGCCAGCCGGCACCCGAACCTCGACTGCTTCTCGACGAACCGCAGAACCTGCAGCGATTCCGAACCGAGCAGGCCGAGGGAATGAAGCGGATCGACGGGGCCAAGAAGCAGATGATGCAGCAGGGATACCCCGTGCGTGCGGGCGCACCCATGGATGCATGGATGGGGACCCACTCGGCTTCCCGCGGCGAGTCGTCGGGTGGCCGCGCCATTCCCCTCAAGCCGGGATCGGGCGCGATGGATTCGCAGCAGCCACCGGCGCCCGCGCCGACGGCACCACCGAAATCCGGCGGCCATTAGAAAGTCTGAAGGTCGAAGTGAACGTTGAACGCTATCCGGCGCACGGCCGACCGCAGGGGGCACGATGGCCACCAGGCGCACTGAGCACACGAGGGAGAAGTCTCTTTGTGTTCCTGGTGATCTTCGTGGGCACTGTGCTGCTGCCGTCAGCCGTGATAGCCCAGGGCCCGCTGCCGCGTCAGGAGCCCGGGGATCCGGCGACGGCGAAGCCGGGGCTGCTCAGCCGGATCGGGATCGACCAGCGGCTGAACGAGCAGGTACCGCTCGACTTGTCATTCGTCGACGAGAGCGGCCGCGAGGTCAAGTTGCGCGAGTACTTCGGCAAGCGGCCCGTGCTGCTCGCCCTCGTGTATTACGAGTGCCCGATGCTCTGCACCCAGGTGCTGAACGGCGTGACCGGGGCGCTCAAAGTGCTGAACTTCGACGTCGGCAAGGAATTCGACGTCGTCGCGGTCAGTATCAATCCGAGGGAGGGGCCCGGCCTCGCGGCGGCCAAGAAGCAGGCGTACCTGGACCGATACGGTCGGCCGCACACAGCCGCAGGCTGGCACTTTCTCACCGGCCGCGAAGAAAACATTCGGGCGCTCGCGAACGCGGTCGGGTTCCGCTACGAGTACGACGAAGAGATCAAACAATACGCCCATGGCGCCGGCGTGGAACTGCTGACCCCGACAGGGCTGATCGCGCGGTATTTCTACGGGATCGAGTACTCGCAGCGTGACATTCGGCTGGGGATCGTCGAGGCGGCCGACGAGAAGATCGGGTCGGCGATCGACCACGTGATGCTCCTCTGCTACCACTACGATCCGACGACCGGTAAATACGGAACGACCGTGATCACGATGG
>JACDBQ010000023.1 GCA_013694845.1 Acidobacteriota bacterium | reverse complement strand
CGAGCTCGGTCTGCACCACGCGCTGGAGCAGCGGGAATCCGCATCCGATCAGGAACGTTGGAGGAAGAATCAGCAGCAGCGGTAGCGCGATATAGAGCTTGAAAAATGTCGCTGGCCACTCGACAGGTTGCATTGCCCCGGTGGAAACACCGGCCATGAGGGCGCGCAGCGCGTCGACGCTTTCCCGAACGCTCAACGGTTCGTAACTGGCAAAATAGCCGCGCAACACGCCCATGTCATCGGCGAGGGCGGCCAGCAGCGTCAGCAGAATGGCGGCGGCGAGTCCCCCGGCAGCCTGGATCCCAAGAAAGGCGGGGCCCGGCCGCCGGACGCGCGAAGCAAGCGCGCTTCCGGCGACGGCGCCGAGTCCGATTCCGGCCAGGTACACTGCCATGAGCGTCCCGAACGTGAACGCCGTGGATTTCATCATCACGCCGAGCAGTCGAAACCAGACGATCTCGAGTGAGAGCGCCACGAATCCCGCAAACCCGTAGACCGACATCCAGAACCAGAATGGCAGGCGTTCCGGCTGCACCTCCGGCGCGCTTTGGATGGCGGCGGCCCCGGCGAGAACGGGTGTATCGGATGCAGTTCGCCGGAGCCAGACCGTGACCGGGACCAGGCACGCGGCACAGCAGACATTCAGCATCGCGCCAATGCGCAGGCTTCCCTCCAGACCGAACTGCGGAAGGAAAATCCAGGTGGCGAGCATCGCCCCAACTGCCGCGCCAAGCGTGTTGAAGCCGTAGAGCGCGCCGACAGTCGACGCCGCGCGCTCGATGCGGTCGGTCACGGCACGGGCGAGCAGCGGAAGGGACGCACCCATGAAGAACGTGGGCCACAAGAGGCTGCTGAAAAGAATGACGGCCATCACCTCCGGGCCGATGTCCAGGGCTCCGAGCCGCGTATACAGAAATCCGTAATAGAGCGCCGCGCTGAAGAAGCCGAAGGCCGCGATCGCCATCTCGGCCCCACAAAACAAGACCAGGCTGGTGCGGCGCGCCACGCGGTCAGCGACGTGTCCACCGACGATGTGACCCACGCCCAGCCCGCCCATGAACGCGGCCACGATGACCGTCGCTGAATAGACATCCGCGCCGGAGAAAATCGCGAGCATCCGCTGCCAGATCACCTGGTACAGCAACGCGGCGAAACCCGAGGTAAAGAAGACCGCCAGCGCAACGGGAAGCAGCAGCGTCCTGCCGCCCATTACGCTGCCGGCGTCTGCCCGGTCCGCAATCGGTGTCGTCATCTGGATCGGAGGACGACGACCAATTGCGGTACGGTCAGAAACTTGCTGATCGCGGGCGGCGCCGAATGCGTCATGGCGCAATTCTACCCGGCCCGGCGCCTACACCTTGAACAGCACGCCGCGAGCGGGTCGCTTGGTCGCCGCAGCCACGGCATCGACGTACTTCTGCAGCTGCGCACGGTAGCGCGCTTCGCCGGACGCCAGCTCGTGGTCCGTCTTGAAGTCCACGACGGTCGTCGCATCCCCTTCGTCGAATGCGAGGTCGAGCACGCCTTCGATCAGCATGCCGTCCTTCTGCATCCAGGTCACCGGGGTCTCCCGGCGCAATCGGAACGAGCGTCGCGCCCGGTCCATCAGCTCGTGCCGCAGGACTGCGCGCACGACCGCCGCGGCTGCACCGACCTCCTCAGCGGAAGAAGCGAGGATTCGGCCCTGCACTTCCGCCGTGCGGCGGACGGCTTCTTCAGGTGCGTCCAGCGGGACGATGGCGAGCACGGCGTGAACGAGGGTGCCGAACTTCGGACCCTTGGGACGCCCTTCGACGCCGGGGATCTGCAGCACCTCGATCTCGGCGGACGCAGCAATGGCTTCGTCGACGCCATCCCGGGCCGCATTCGCGGCCCATGATGTGGCCGTCTGGACGTTCACACTGGGGACCCGCCCGGCCTCCACCAGCTTCTGCCGATCGTGCCGCCATGCGGTGTAATCCGACAGCCGGTCCTTGACGGCGAACAGGTCAGCGTCCTTGACGATCAGGTCATCGCGCCGCAGTCCAAAAGTCGACACCGCATCAAGGTGCAGCAACGAGGGATCCCACCAGACGACAGCATGCGGGATGCGGGGTGCGGGGTGCGGATTGCGGGTTGCGGGATGCGGGATGCGGGGTC
>JACDBQ010000005.1 GCA_013694845.1 Acidobacteriota bacterium | reverse complement strand
CGAGCTCGTCGACGATGAGCACGTCAACGCGGAGCAGGCGCTGCTGCAGACGGGTGAGCTCGCGCGTGTCGCGCGCTTCCAGGAGTTGCCGCACCAGATCGGCCGCGCGCGTAAAGAGCACGCGCCGCTTCTGTTTCGTCGCTTCGACACCGAGCGCGATCGCGAGGTGGGTCTTGCCGGTGCCGATCGGGCCGGCGAAAATCAGATTCTCTGGCGCGGTGGTTGCCAGGAAGGACAAGAAAATCGAATGGAAGATTCTGAACTTCTGCGATACCGGTCAGTATGTCAGTGTCGGCAACTTCCGCGATGCCACGGCCGGGGAGTCCACCAACTGCGAGGCGGCCCCGGGGGGAGCGGTGAAGCCCTATCCCTTCAAGGGAAACGCAGAATTTCCGATAGGATGGCGACGGTGGAAAAAGCCTCGGGAGACGATCCCGGAAGCGCGGACCTCGAACTCAAAACGAAATCGCAAAGCGATCTAAGCGGGAACTCTCCCTTATATTTCTATGACGTCTGCGCCAGCGCGTCAAACAGCCCAAAGCAGAGCGTGGTTCAGTCGGACCCACGACTGATGATCGATAATTAGCAACCGTGGCCGCTGATTCCTCAACACGAAGCAGACCTAGACCACCAGGTCCTGGAAGAACTCGTTGAGCATTCTCCGGTCCGGATCACCCGTGCGGACCCAGTCACAGAGTTCCTTCCACCTATGGCCGTAGGCAGAGACAACGTGAGCCCTCGTGACGAACGGACTTTGGTTCAATAGCGGGATGCCGCCGCGCTGGTGGGCCCACGCGTTGAACTCGCGAAGGAAACGATCCCACGCGTCCTTGTCGACCCCTCCGGGCGCGTGGATCGGATCGAGCGAAATGACGTCCCCCTCGTAGGTGTATGACAGCAGCGAGCTGGTGTCCTTCTTGACGAAGTAAGACCCGAGCGGCATGTTGCAACGGAATCCATGGCGCCGGAAGTGTTCGTCGCGGAAGGTCAAATAGTCCTTGAGGTTCTTGACCCATTCCTCGCGGGGAAATGCCCAGAACGTGAACGCGTACCGGCCGACTCTTGGCGTCTTTGAGTAGTCCACCATTTTGTCGGGGCCGTGCAGAGTGAACCCCCCGAGCCTGCTGATCAGCCGATAGAAACCGATCTCGACTCCGAAGCCGATCTCTTCGACGAGGTTGCTGACCGGCGTCCCACTCGCCAGGCCTCGACCGACACGCCCCGCGAATGCCCCGAGGAAGCTCCACCCGAAACGCCGCGAGTCGGCCAGCCACTCATGCCGCAGCTCCGACGCGCCATTCCGCGTCTGTATCACCACATCGTCGTCCACCGTCCAGCACACCATGCACTGGTTCGACGCGATGACGCCGGACACGTGCGCCTGCGTCAGCTCGGCGATCTTCATGATCTCGTAGTCGAAACGGATGATCTCGAGCGGCTTGATCCTGAGCGTGACTTCGTACACGATGCCCGCCAGTCCGTAGCTGGCCCGGATCAGCGGCAACAGTTCCGGATTCTTGTGCTCGGAGGCTTCCTCGAGTGCTCCCGACGGAGTCACCCACTTGACTGCTGTGACGTACGAGTTGACTTGTCCGAATTCCACAGCGTCCAGGCTGTCCTTGGTCTGGCAGCAGGCAGCCGACCCGAGGGTCAGGTTGCCAATCTCTATGTTGAGCAGGAACTGGAGGTTCACCTTTCGAAGCAGCCTGCCGGCCTCGATCATCTCGAGGCCGGCTTCGGCGGTGAAGGTCATGTTTTCCGCGTCGATCCGGCCGTAGCGACGGTCACCGGGTTCTCCTTCGTTTAGCAGATCTCGCCCCGGAGCAGTAATCTACGGCCCGGCCACTGGGGAAGGAATCCGGCATGCGTAGGTTGTTGACACATCTGACACAATTCAGCTCGTTTGCTCGGCAGGGAGAACTGCTCTGCACGCAGAGCCTCGCGGCGATGCACGCGGTCCACTAGACTGCGACGGGCGCCCGGTCCAGCATCGCCCACATGGCGCGCTCGATAGCAGGCACCGCTGCCTCAAGATCCTCAAAGACCCCCAGCGGCGGGGTCACCGGTTGAAGATCGTAATGACACAGGGTCCCGAGGGGCGTGCCGTCTGGCATCGCCAGCAACACGGCGACATACGCTAGCACTGCTTCTCTAGCCGCGTGCGTGGTGAGGCGGGCATCTTGTGGCGCATCCACAATCTCGCAGCGGGCGCCGTCCTCCGCCGTTAGGCGGCAGTAGGAGTCCTGCCACAGGACATCCACGCCGACCGTCAGGTGCGGGTTCTTCCGGTCGAACAGCGCCACGCTCCGCACCATGCCCCCGTCGAAGCGGTACACGCCCGTCAAGCGGTAGGGCGTGGTCGCATTGAGGACGGCGAGAGCGCCGTGCAGGCCCTTCACCCGGAGGCTATTCTCGACGAAGGACGCGAGTGGCAGCCCGTGCAGGGCGGGTGCGGGGAAGCTGACGGATTCGGACGACATGCGGGATCAGCATATACCTTGCAGCGCCGATGTATCGCAAGGGTCGTGGTGGGCGGGTATCTGCGCGGCCTCGACGGCGGGAGATAGCGCTTGACCGTCGCGAACCACTGACTCTCATATTGTTCGATCCGTCCTCCGCAACCGGTGCACGCCATGGGTGCGCCCGCGCTGCCTCTCTCACCCGACAACCCGCCCACCTCGTGTCAGACCGGAACGTCGTCTTCCGGAACGATCAGAATCACGCGGGCGCCTTCGTCGGTCCACAGTTCGCTGTGATTGGTCCCGGCCACCGCATGCAGGAAATCTCCGGGACCAAGCCGTCGACCGAGGGTGTACATCGATCCGGACACCACGTAACACTGCTCGTCACCTCCATGATGGTGTGCGGGGAAGCGAACTCCCGGGGCGACATCGAGGAGAAGCGTTGCGTAACCACTGCTCGCATTGCTGGCGAGGACCTTCATCTGAATCCCCGGGATGGGATGCGCTCGCCATGTGTCATCCGCCGCGAACCGAAATGCGAATCCGGGCGGCGGAGATAGAAGTTCGGTGACTCGCGCCATCAAAAGACCCCTGACCTCAGGCCGGGGCGCGGGTCCGTATACTAACTCGGCAAGAGCGCGAGCGACGATCTCATCGAATTCGACATCGGTGTGGGAACGGTCCGTCATTGTTCGACCTGCGTGTGGAGGAGCGTGCGAAGCCGCGTCAGCCCTGTGCGGACGCGTGTCTTCACGGTGCGCAACGGCAAATTGAGTTGCGCGGCCATTTCCGCTTGCGTAGAGCCCAAGAAATACGCCTGCTCGATGAGATCGCGCTGCTCCGTGGGGAGCGTGTCGAGGGCGCGGCGGATCTGACGCTGCCGCTCGGTCGCGCCGGTGATGGACTCGGACGTTTCCAGCGACGGCGGGATCGGAACGTGGTCAAGCGTACGCTGTCTTGTCGCCTTGGCACGAAGTCGGTCGATGGACCGATTCCGAGCGATTCCGAGTAGCCACGCTGCTGGGGGGCCAAGAGCCGCGTCGTAGGACGACGCTCGGCTCCATGCTTGAACGAAAACTTCCTGTAATACATCCTCGGCCTCGCCTCGGTCTTGGAGTATGCGCACGATCAGCCCGAACAGCAGGTGGCTGTAGCGATCATAGAGCTCGCCGAGGGCCTCGGTGTCTCGGGCGGTCAGGCGTTTCACGAGGTCGGGTGATGCTTCAGTACTGAGCATGCTCGGTCGTGGATAAGTGTAGCTGACCGCCGTGACTGCCCCGTCCGGCTTCCGCGGCCCAAGCCGGGCGCCCGATGTCACTCTGCCGGGGCCCTAAACTAACAGATACCGGGCTGTGCCTGCTGAAAAGGCCGTTCTTGTTGGAACGGTTGATGTTGCGGCGACCACGACCTACGCTTCTCAACGATCATGGCCGTGTTCCTCTCGTTCCTGCTGACCCTGCGACACTGCGCGCGCTCGCGCGCCGTCCTGCAGAGGGATCAGCACGCCGCCGCCGTCCTGGAATGCCATGCTGCGAGAGTTCCAGAATCGCATGCGCCAGACGCGCTG
>JACDBQ010000903.1 GCA_013694845.1 Acidobacteriota bacterium | reverse complement strand
CGACACGGTGTTCATCGCGGGAGACGAGCCCCACTGTTTCGTGGCGGTCACGCCCGTGCAGTTCGTGTGCGTGATTCCGTCGCCGAATCTCTGCCAGATGGGGTGAGAACAGATGGGCCTTCGCTCGCTTCTAAGGATGATCGTGCTGCTGTCGTGCGCGCTGCCTGTCGCCGCGGCGCAGAGCGTGCCAGGCCGGGACGCCCTGGCCCCGCTTCAGGGGCGCTGGTACTCGGAGTCGACCGAATCGGACGGCAAACAACAGAGCGGAGCGAACAAGGCCGACGTGCACATCATCACCGCTGATGAAGTGGTCGCCGTGCTCGACGGAACGATCGTCTCCAAGGCCTCCATCACGCGGCTCGAACGGGACCTCGGCAACGCCTTCGGCAGAATCACGCTCGAGATGAACACGGGTAGCAATCGGGGCAAGACCTGGGTCGCGATCTACCAGGTGTCGGGAACCACCCTCCGGTGGTGCGGTCACTGGGCGGGCGAGAGCGACACGCTGCCGACGCGATTCGCCACAACCGCGGGCGGGCCGGATTTCCTCCGCACAATGGCGCGGGAGACGCGCTGAGCTCATCGTCTATCTGGCGGCCATGGCCTCGATTTCCAGCTTCCATCTCGGGTCGAGCAGTTGACTGCAAACTACCGTCAGCGAAGGCTGATGATCGCCGAGGTACTTGACCCGCAAGCGCACATTGGCTTCATCAAACTGCGGCTCCGCCAAATACGTCCGCAGTGACACCAGATCTCGATAGTCCATTCCGGCGGATCGCAAGATCGTCCCCAGGTGCGTCCAGATGATATCGCCCTGTTCCTCAAAGGAATCCGGCATGGTGACGCCGTCAGCGAGATAGCCGTTGAGTCCGCTGATGATCAGCAAGCGCGAGTCTCCCCGGATCTCGACCGCGTGGCTGTAGCAGCGGTACTGTGGAAACAGTCCGGCCGGATTGTGCTTGATGATGGCCATCGTCGAATGTCCTGTTGTATGCAGAAAGAATCGATGGAGCTGCCTCGTGCAGCCGGTCCTGAAGGATGCTACGCGGCATGCGCCCAGCTCGCTCGATCGATCTCGTGTGAAGGCAGCGGCAGTCGACCCCGCTACGCGACGATGCTCCATTTCGTGGCGTACGCCGAGGCCAAGGCCCGATAGGCATGGCCGACTGTGAGCTCACCGAGGCGGAGTATCGCCTCGGGGCGCTGGTACTCGGTGTCGACCGAGTCGGACGGCAAACAACAGAGCGGAGCGAACAAGGCCGACGTGCACATCATCACCGCTGATGAAGTGGTCGCATTGCTCGACGGAACGATCGTCTCCAAGGCCACCATCACGCGGCTCGAACGGGACCTCGGTAACGTCTTCGGCAGAATCACGCTCGAGATGAACACGGGTAGCAATCGGGGCAAGACCTGGGTCGCGATCTACCACGTGTCGGGAACCACCCTCCGGTGGTGCGGTCACTGGTTGGGCGAGAGCAACACGCTGCCGACGCGATTCGCCACAACGGCAGGCGGGCCGGACTTCCTCCGCACGATGGAGCGATGGAGCGATGGAGCGCGGGACGCGCTGAGCTCATCGTCCAGTAGGCGTGCGGCGGGTGGCTCGCGCTGGTGCGGTCGCCCCCGGCCACGGCGGTTCACGCCGCAGACGGCTTTTCGCTCGAGCAGAGATTCTTTTCTGGGATACGCGCAGGGCTGGCGTTAGTTGACGACACCAGAAACCTCGAGGCTGCGGGCCGCCACCGATCCTCACTCGCCAAGAAAACACCGCGTCAACGCCGTCGTGTCGAACATGCTGGAATTCCGGAAAGCCTTTGGGTGCAAGCCGGGCGCGCCAAAGGCGGCGGCGCTGTCGGGCGGCGCCAGGGAGTCAACCAGCTCGCGGACTCTCGCGACAATTGCGGCCCGGGCGCGGTCGTAGCCGTCGCTGAACGCCGGGAGCCCATCCCATGCGATGACGCGGCCGTCCTTCACGATCGTGGCGATAACGGGCTGATCGAAGGTGACGACATGACGCACCCCACTCGCATCGCTGCGTGCGAATGGGGAGGGAGCGGGGCTAGCCCCCGCCCCCGCCCCCGCCCCCGCC
>JACDBQ010000898.1 GCA_013694845.1 Acidobacteriota bacterium | reverse complement strand
CCGCGGCTGCCGGGATGGACCGGGTTGCCTTCGATCTTGCGGACCTCCAGCGTGTTCTTGTCGACGTAGGCGAGGATGCCGCAGGCCGACTCGCAGTTGAAGCAGATGCTGGGGATGATCCAGTAGCGGCGTCGGTCCTTCTTCGGCCAGCTCGTGGACTCGAAATCGACGTAGTCGTCCCACTGCGATGGGTCCGGATGGCTGCGAAACTGGTCAGACATAGAAGTCGAGTGCGGACCGCAATTGTCAGGATAGTGGCACCGACTGCCCCGCCTCGACCCAGATGTACTCCCACGCGGCGCTGCCCGCAAGGGCGAGCAGGGCGGCGAGCGCGGTCACCGCCGGGCTGAACGTGGCGCCGAGGGTCAACAGCAGTACCACGGGCACCACGCCGCCACCGATGACCGCGCCGCCCCAGAACAGGCGGGAGTAGTCACCCTTCAGAATGGTATGCGTGGCCAGCTCGTGGTGGCGCGTCGGACTTGGCGAAAACACGTGTTCGAACGCGAGAACGACCAGATGCGCGGTCACCGAAATGACCAGCGTGGCTGACAGGATCCGGACCGCGTCGCTCCCACCGGCCCCGACGAACAGCGCCGCGATCAGCAGTGACGCCGATCCGGCGGCAGCGGATTGCGCGATCAGGTCGACGGCGGCCGACGGTCCCTGCCACAGGTCGCGGCCGAGACCCTGTGCGAAGAGGAACCCCGTGTAGGAGGTCGCCAGCACGGAGACGACGATGACCGGGAGCGTCATCCAATCGAGCGCCGCCTCCGCACCGAACCATCCCGCCACCAGCCAGCCGAGGCTGAGTGCGCCGTGCGCGGTGAGGAAATACGCGCCCCAGACCATCCAGGATCTCCAGTTGGAGCGCGTGAGGATGTAGTAGAACCGCTCCGGACGCTCGAGGTCGATGATCAGCACCACCGCCGTCAGGGTTACGAAGAGCAGGGACAGCACCGGCGCCGCGAACGTGACGAGTGGACCGTCGACGCCCACATACCACAACAGCGCCCCGGCGATCATCGCTCCCGTTGCGATCGCCTTGAACAGCAGGTACAGCACCATGTCGATTCCCCACGGTTTGCCGTGTGGAACGTCGTAATCGACGCGCGGGTCTCCCGGCGATTCCGGGTCCGGCATCGGGGCGCCGGCCGGGCGGAGGTGTACCTGCCCCTCCTTGTAATAGAGCGGCCGCACCGCGGCCTCCGGGCGGATGACGCTGTCGTCGGCGCCGAGGTAGAAGACCTTGGGTCCAGTCCCCTTCTCCGGCTTGCGCAGCGCGAACGCCTCGCGCTGCACGATCTGCGCGACCTCGCTCGCTGGATCGTCAAGATCTCCGAAGATGCGGCACTCGGTCGGGCACACGCTGACGCAGGCCGGCAGCAGCTGATTCTCGACGCGATTCGCGCAGAAGTTGCATTTCTCCGCGGTATGCGTGTTCGGATCGATGAACAGCTGATCGTAGGGGCAGGCTTCCATGCACGCTCGGCACCCGATGCACGACGCCGGGTTCAGATCGACGATGCCGTCGCGGCGCTTGAAGAGGGCGTTGGTCGGACAGATGCTGACGCACGGTGCCTCTTCGCACTGATTGCAGAGCACCGGGAAGAAGAAGCGGCGGGTGTCGGGAAACGTGCCCTTTTCGACAGTTTTCACCCAGCAGCGGTTCACGCCGACCGGAATCTGGTGCTCGGCCTTGCATGCGATCGTGCACGCGTGGCACCCGATGCACTTGCGCAGATCTATTGCAAAACCGTAGTTCGCCACGACTGCCGATGACTATACCGTACGCACAAATGCTGACAGGGCGCCGGCTCGCAGGCGTTCGTCGACGAGAGGGAACGTCGACAGCACATGGGCGAACGCCTCGCGGTCGAGCCCATACAGTCGCGCGGCAGCCGCCTGCAACCCGGACTGGGTGTCGACGTCGCCGGGATCCGACGAGAGGACGCGCGCGCTCTGTGCCACCCCGCGGAATCCGCTGGACGCCCGCTCCGGCCTGGGCACCCGCAGTCGCTCGATGATCGATACCGTGACGTGGGTGGTGACCCTGAGCCGGACCATGTAGTTCGCGACGAAGCTGTTGAGCATGCCGGCAACGAAGTGCTGGCCATCCTCATCGAGCGGGGTCCGCAGGCAGAATAGGGTGTGCGTCGTGATGGTGCCGGCCGGCAGCACCGCAGCGATCAAGGTGAGCTTGTTCGTGGACGAGGCCACGTCACGATAGGCGACACGGCCGTGCTCGAATGGCCTGCGACCCATCACCCGCGCCGCGGTGCTCGGCGCGATGCGGTATCGGCTCGCCCGCAGATCGACCGCGAAGGGCGTCACCTGCTTGCCCTCGATGATCGGCAGCCCTTCACCGCCGGTGCTGAAATGCGGACGGTCATCGGTGGCGTTGAGCTCGCGGCCGAATCGCAGGTTCCAGCCAGCCTCGTCGCCCAGGGCGGGGAATGCGAACGCGATATCACCGGCGATTCTGGCGTCGAGTGCGGTGCGCAGTTCCGGCACGGCGAGTTGTTCGCCCGACAGCTGTTCGATCAACCCGAGGGAGACGGACAGGGCTTCAGGATCGGGTCCGCGGTCCGGCAGCCGGTCGAACTCTCCGGTCGAGCGCAGGCCGCACCGCAGCGGCAGCGACGCCGTGTCGGGGGGCTTCACCGTGTCGTCCGCTTTCGTGAGCGTCACCAGATCGAACTTTAGTCCGCGGTGGATCGGGAACAGGCCTTCGCGGTTCTCGACGACCACGAAGCTGTCGACGACCGTCGAGCGGAGCACGTGGCGCCTCAGTGCGGCGCACCCGTGATCGGTGCCGAAGCCCGAGGGAAGAACGAGCCCCAGCCGGCCCTTCCGCCGGAGCAGCGCCAGCGCCCGTTCGGCGAACATCTGATAGAGATTGGCGTGGCCGGTGCCCTGCAGACGGTAGATGCCGCTGCCACGCGCGAACTGAGTCAGGGCCGAGCCGGCGCCTGCCGCGCGCGCGCGCGCCGTCGTATCCCCGGTGTCGCCTCGAAGCACCTCCCATGGCGGGTTTCCGATGACCGCGTCGAAGCCCGGGCGGTCGAGCGGCGAGCCGTCGGGTGCGTGGAACACCTCGGGGAACTCCAACGGCCAGTGGAAGAACCGGACCGTGCTCGCGGCCTTGTGTCCCAGCTGCAGCACTCCTTCAGCGACTGACTCCGAGAGTCCGCCCGCCCGACCTGCGGGCCCGTCGACGAGCGCCTCGAAGGTCCCCCTGCTGACCCGGGTCGCGTCCCTGTCGAACCACGCGGCGCACCAGAGGTCCGCGATGGCTTTCCACCTGCTCAGTGGGGCAGCGGCCGACTGAAGTTCCGCGAAGATTCTTTCCTTCGCACGTACCTGCTCGAGGGTGTCTTCGAGGGCCTCGCGCAACCCGTCGCGCGCGGTCACGGCATCGCCGACCGCGGCGTCGAGGACGCTATCGTCCAGCAACGGCAGGATGGACGACGTCCCTCGGCGGCCCGGGCGGCGCTGTCGGACATCCTCGATGCCAGCCCCCACGAGGCTGTTGCCGGGTCGAAGGTGGTGATCGAAGAAGGTCAGGGGACGATCACCCGACAGTGTCGTCAACCACAGCGAAAGCCTTGCCAGTTGAACCGCCATCGGGTTGACGTCCACACCGAACAGACAGCGTTGCGCAACCAGTCGCCGGAAACCTGTCCGGTCCGCTGGGGACAGATCGCCGCTGCCGGGCTCCCCGACGCGGATGAGAGCAGCCTCGTAGGCGCGGGCCAGGTACCGGCAGGCCGCGACCAGGAAAGCCCCGCTTCCCATCGAAGGGTCGAGGACGCGCAGCGCGAGAATCGCCTGTGGTTCCGCCTCGTCGACCAGCGGAGCGAGGGTTCGACGGACCAGGTATTCGGTGAGTGAGCGTGGGGTGTAGAAGGTCCCCGTCCCCTTGCGGCGTCCGCTGCGAACCAGCGTGGGAACGCCGCGGTCGCCCTCGCCGATCTCGTAATCCAGCACGCGCTCGTAGACGCCACCGAGTTGCTCTACCCCGGGATCGCCGTAGGCGATGCGCTCCCGGCCGCTCGGCGTCGGCCGCGTGGTCAGGGAGAGCAGCGCCTGCCGCACCGCCCCGTCGTCCAGCGGAACGGAATCGGCGAGCGGGGCATCGGCTGGAGAGAAGAGGCGCCCATTGAAGGGAGGCACGCGTAACGCACCGGCGTGACAGCCACGATGCGCCAGTCTCGCGATCGCCTGGAGCGCCTCCCAGATGCCGCGCGGACGCGACCGGGTCTCGACGCCGTCGCGGAGCGAGTCGATCGTATAGCTCTCGAGAAAGACCGGGTGCCATGCGGGGACCAGACCGCGGGCCTCGGCGAACAGTAGAAACAGAATCCGATAGATCACGACCAGCGATTCATCGAGCAGATCGATCTCACCTGCCGACGTGCGTCTGCGGCGCCGCGATGCCTGCGAGAACGCTTTCGTAAGATGGCCCAGCGCGTCATGGACGCCGAGCTGAAGAGAGTCACGCACAGATGCGCGGTGCTGTTCCGAACGCCGCACGGCGTCCTCGAGCGCCGTGACGTCGGCCACGAGGGTCCACGCGGCAGCGAACGTCGCTGGATGGTCGCTGACGACGGCGAGGTCGAAGTCCACGAACCGGCGGGAGTGGGTGCGCTGGGCGTCATAGATCCGCAGCGTCGGACCGGCGAAGCAGTAGCACCAGCGCGCGCCGACGGCGATGCCCGTGCGCACACTCTCGCGCCAGGTCGTCCCGTCGTCCTGCCCCCAGGCGAATGCGGACAGCGCGGCGGCGGTGGAGCCATGGCGCCGCAAGAGCGCGCCGCAACCTCGCGCATCACCGCCGACCGGCAACACCTCGAAGCCCAGCATCCTGCAGAACGGCACCGCGACGCGGTCGAAGACGACCCGCGCGGGCCACGCCGGGCCTCCCTCGATCCTGATCGGCCCGTACCACGCCGCGAGCGAACGCCGCGTGGCACGGCTGGCCCCGTCCACCGCGAATCGGTATGCCCCTTCGACGGCGTCATGCGACAGCAGCGACCCTCGCATTCCGGGAATCATCGTCGCCGCTGCCGGCCCATGAGGATGCCGACGATCCGCACGACCGTGAGCAGAGCCACATTCTCGCGGAGCGCGAGAATGCGCGCTTGGGTGTCGGCCGACACCAGCCTCCCCTGGTGTCTCCGGACGTCAGCGTGGAGGATCGCCCGCCGATCGAACAGGCCAACCTGGACGAGAGCTCGTGAGGCCGAAGGCAGGGCAGCCGAGATCGCACGTTCACGGGCCGCTTCGGCGGCCGCCTGCTCGCGATAGAGCACCATCGCTTCCTCGCACGAACCGGAACAGTGCTGCCGGGCGTGGCGGCGGATCGACTGCCCGTGCCGTTCGACCATCCGGGCTGTCCAGGTCATGACGTCCCGGGGCCTCCGGCCGTAGCATGGACGCAGCACGCTAGAGGCGACGGTTACGAGATCGCCGTGCACCACCCGCCCGTCCGCGTCTTCCACCGTGACCGACAGCACGATCATCAGGTCTCGGGCTCCTTCGACCTGCGAAGCGACACACGTGTCGGTCGAGGATCCCCGAGCGGTGAGACGAGCGGTCGCACCAGCTCCGCGGTGCAGACCGAGCCGGCGCGCTTCTGATTCGGCCTCCGGGCCGAGAGACGCTGTCGTTGTCGAGACCGGAAGAGACCCGAGTGGGGCTTTCACCTCGACGCCCTCCATCAGCGCCGTCGCCACGGCCGATTCGTCCAGCGCCGACAAGTGCCGGGTGCCGCGGCCGGCCGCGGCGCGTGCACGTTTCAACAAGGGCGCGAGCACCAGCCGCTCCGCCGTGTCGTTCGCGATCATGAGGATCTCGTGAACGGTTCGCGACTGGCCGAGACGGTCCACCCGGCCGGTTCTCTGCGTGAGCCGCATCGGCGTCCACGGGAGCTCGAAGTGGATGACGAGCCGGCAGCGATCGTGGAGATTGAGGCCTTCGGATGCCGCATCGGTTGCCAGCAGGAGCGCTCCCGACGCACAGAACTCACGCTGGACGGCGCTTCGCTCGCGTGGCGTCAACGCGCCGTGGAGCGTCAGCGCTCCGGTCGCATCCGGCAAGGCGGCGGCGATCTGTGAGAGTGTGTCCCGGTACTCGGTGAAGACCACCGCGGGCTCCGCGATCCGGGACAGCAGGCGGACGAGGCATTTCAACTTCGACTCGTGGGCCGATGCCTGTTCGGCGACCTGCGCGATCCGCTCGAGCCAGCCACGCTCGAGGGCGGCGTCAGCGAGTCCAGCGGCGCCGATGACATCCTCCGGAACATCGTCAGCGAGCGGATCCTCGTCGCCAAGGGGCAGAAGAAGCTGCCGGTCGGCTGGCGGCGGCGCACCGAGAAGCCGCAGTCGCCGGCCGACCGACAGAGCCAGGGAAGCGGCACTCGACAGCGCCCGCTTTCTCAGGATGACCGCTGCGAGGCGTGCGCGTGAATCGCCGCGGCCCCGCGCCTCCTGCCAGACCATCGACGTGTAGCGTTCGAGCAGGCGGTGCATCTCCCGCTCGGGCGGCGAGAGACGCACCGGCAGCAGGATCGACTTCCGCCGCGCCGCGATGCCGGCGGCCGCCCGGGTGCGTCTGAACTCGGTGAGAAGAGAGCCGGTCGTCTCGCCGATCGACGCGAGCGCAGCGAAATGAGCCGGATCGCTGTCGGGCGGGGTCGCGGTCAGCAGGACGACCCGCCGCGCCCTGGCGCCGAGTGCGTGAGCGGCCGCGAGCCTCGCAGTGCCCAGCCCGGCTCCGTGAACCTCGTCGATGACCACCGCATCCCACGTGAGATCCTCGAGCGCGCGCAGCACCTCCGGCCGTTTGACCAGATCCAGAGAGGCGACGTAGATCCCGGGCAGCGACCAGGGGTTGACGTCCGGCGGGAGGTCGCGAGTGCTGGCTGCGAGCCAGGCAGCGTCGGCCGATGTCGTCAGGAGCGAGAAGCGCGCTTTCAGCTCGCCCTGCCATTGCTCGCGCACGCCGGCGGGGGTCACCACCAGCGCCCTGCTGGTGGCATCGGCCGCCGCCAGCTCGCTCAGGATGATACCGGCCTGAATCGTTTTCCCCAGACCGACTT
>JACDBQ010000882.1 GCA_013694845.1 Acidobacteriota bacterium | reverse complement strand
GGGTGGCGTCGCCGAGGCCATGGATGCCCTCCTCGGTCGTGACCTTGAGCGTCACGAAATTTCGTCCCGGAGAGCAGATGATGACGCGCGCGTCGGTTATTCGCATTCCAGTTTGGTTGCGGGCTGAGCCGCCAAGATCCTACACCATCACGTGTGCATCGAACCGGTATCGACGGGTCACAGCCGGGGGATCGCGAGGCCACCGTCGACGTGGATCACCGAGCCGGTGGAGTAAGGCGCGTCGCCCCGCAGCAGCGCAGCAACGACGCGTCCGACGTCGGCGGGATGCCCCCAGCGGCGCTCGGGCACCAGTCCGTCCGAGATGCGAGCGTCGTACAGCTCGTGCACGGCGGCGGTCATGTCGGTGGTAATGATGCCGGGACGCACCTCGTAAACGGGGATGCCCTCAGGCGCCAGCCGCACGGCGAATAGTTTCGACGCCATCGCGAGCCCCGCCTTGCTCACACAGTAGTCGCCCCGATTGAGCGACACCATCTCCGCCGACACGGAGGTCACGAACACGATGCCCCCCGCGAAGTCCGGATCCGCTCGCTTTGCAACGAGCATCCGCCGCGCAATCGTCTGGGTGAGAAAGTACGGGCCTTGCACGTTCGTCTCGATCAGCTCCCGAAAACTGTCCTCGCTTGAATCGAGGAGGTCCGCACGTACGCGGGGCGCCCGGCCGGCATTGTTCACGAGCGCCTGCAGCTGGCCGGAGAACCGTTCGTCGGTCCACTGAACCAAGCGCGCGCGGTCCTCGCGCTTCGAAATGTCCGCCTGACAGTACTCGGCGCGTCCCTCGAAGCGCGCCAGCACGTCGGCGATGTCGGCGGCCGCGCGCTGGCCGCAGAGCGCCAGACGCCAGCCATCCTGCGCGAGCGCCTCCGCGATCCCGAGCCCGATGCCGCGGGTCCCGCCGGTGACCAGGGCCACCTGCGACCTACGCGGTTGAGGGACGTCGGTCATCGCGGTCCAAAGAACGTCAGATAGGGCTCGCCGTTGGCGAGACGCCGCGCGAGCAGCGCTGCCTCGCGCAGATGGTAGTCTCCCCACTGGCTCGATTCGCCGCGAGGGATGCGCGAGCCTTCCGGCACGTGGTCCCAGCCGTTAGGGCGATGGTAGATGGAATGGAGGAGCAGACCCTGGTGGCTCGGGTTCGAACTGAGATACGGACCGCTCTCGTCGACCAATGTCTCGAGGACGAGCAGCCCGGCCTGTTCGTACCGGCTGCCGGCTTCCCCGCGCGCCTCGAGAATCCGGGCGAGCCGCAGCAACGCTTGTGCGGCGATCACCGCCGCGGAGCTGTCCACCGGTTCGTGATCGTTGAACGGATCCGCCTTGCGGGTGCCCCACCCAGTGAGAGCAGAGAGCCCCGGCGCGCCGGTGTCCCAGTAGGGAATGCCGTCGGCCGCGGAGGCGGACTCGATGTAGAAGTCGCAGGTGGCGCGCGCTGCGTCGAGCATCCATTCGATGATCTCGCCTTTGGAGCGTAATTCCTGGTCGCTTCTCGTCTGCAGAAATTCGATCTGTTCCGTGAAGCCGAGCATCCCCCACGCCAGGCCGCGAGTCCACGTGCTGAAGGGAGAATATCCCTGTTGACTGCTCGGCGCCCGGTAGGTGCCGTTGGCGGGGTTGAAAAGGCTTTCGTGTGCCGTCCGTCCGCGCACGTCGTACCGGTCGCGCCCCTTGCCGTAGTACACCGCATACCGCGCCGTCGAGTCCGCATGCTGCACCAGACGCTCGAGCAGGTTGATCGACGCGTCCTGCTCGTCGGACAGGTGATGGCCGAGCGCGTGCGAAAGGGCGAGCGCACGCAGTGTCCGGATAGTATCGACGAACAGCGATTGCGCGCCGTTGAACGAGTGGATGAAGCCACCGCCGGGGATGCGCGTCCAGCGCCGGGCCTGCACCGCACCGCTCACCCGGAGGGCAAGCTCGTAGAACCGGAGCTCCCAGTCGGCTGCGTCGAATCGGCGCTCGCGCGCGAGCCGCCAGAGCCCGCCATAGGTACTGACGGAATTGAAGCCATGATCGTGCACCCCCACATGCGTGAGGTGCGAAGCCATCCCTTCCACGGTGCGCGAGCGTCCGAGGTCGAGAAACTCCTGGTCGGCGGTCGCGTCGAACTGCAGGATGGCGGATCCGAACTGGAACCCCTGCGTCCACTCCGTCCAGCCGCGTGATTGATAGCGGCCGTTGACGGTGAAGACCGGCGCGCCCGCCTCGCGGGGCCAGCTCGACTCCAGCGACCGGATCTTGCC
>JACDBQ010000852.1 GCA_013694845.1 Acidobacteriota bacterium | reverse complement strand
GATCCGGGAGATACCGCGCGATGAGCAGGCCCAGCGCGCTCGCGTCGCCGCGGCGCGCCAGCGCGAGAAGCCGCCACGACGTCGGCACATCCGCCGGTGCCGGCGACGGTGTGAGTGAAGACACCCGGCACCTCCTTCGCCAGCGATCCTATGGCCGGGTGCAAGGACATATAGGTTGTCTTAACGGCTAAAAAAGCACCTATATGGGGTGGTGACGCCGGCCGGGTTGCCGAATAGTCGGGCGTCATGCCAGAGAAGCTGCGCGCGGTCAGGCTCCGTGTGGGCAGGAATGTCCAGCGCCTCCGACGGTTGCGCGGTCTCAGTCAGGAGAGGCTCGCGGAAGTTGTCGGAAATACCGGTAAGCACATCGGCCAGGTGGAGCGCGGCGAAGTCAACGTCGGCGTCGATATTCTGTGTCGATTAGCCATCGCGCTCTCAGCCGACGTCGCTGACCTGTTCCTCGGCGCACGGCGGAGCCGAGGGTCCGAGCCGCCGTACGTCCTGGTTCCGCAACGGGCGGTCGACCAGCTGGAACAGGCGCTTCGAAGCATGAAGCCGACCCGCGCGAAGCGAGCCCCGCGGTCCGCCGGCTAAGCTGGTTCTTCCCTCCCTCCGCCCGCTGGCTCGGTCTCGTTGGAACCATCACCTCGATAGATGTGTATTTTACTTGACAACAACCCCTATCGATGGCATCGTCGTCCGGCCGTCGAGGATGGCGGGAATCTGGAGATCAGCGAGATCGTCGGGGAGTTTTGACCGCAGCCTGGCGCAGCTGGTCTGAGAGGAGCCGGTCGATCGCCGTTGTGAGGGCGTGCAATGCCACCGTCACGTTCTCGACGTCGGCGAATGGGAGCAGCCGGGGCGACGCGTCCGTCGGGGTAATCGTCTCGAACAGGTCGCCGACAGGCACCGCTAACGCGCGGGCGAGCCGAACGAGAACAGCCGCGCCCGGGTCCGCTTTTCCCAGTTCGACGCGTCCGATGTATTTGTAATTCAGGCTGGCCAACTCGGCGAGCGTCTCCTGCGTCATCTGGCGATCGAGCCGCAGACGACGGAGTTGTGCCCCGAGCGGCCGAAGTACGGCCGGACGTGCGGGAGGCTTGTCGGCGGCGGACTTCCGGCGAGACACAGGCTGTTGTGTACCGCACAGCCGTGGTCTGGAGAACCACCTATCGAGGGTACCTGATTATGATCATAACATCTATCGAAGCCATCACTCCGTCGCCATCGTTGTTGACTGACGCGGAGCTGATCGAGGAGATGTGCGCCGAGCGGGGTGAGGCGCTTGAAGGTTTGTTCCGGCGTTACTTCCGATTGGTGTGCCGGATCGCGCACCGCATCCTCAGAGACAGGGCCGAGGCCGAAGACATCACGCAAGAGGTGTTTTTCGAGGTCTATCGCAAGGCGCACCTCTACGATCCGGAGCGTGGATCGGTCAGGGGATGGCTCGTGCAGTACGCGTATCATCGAACGCTCGGCCGCAAGGCGGCCCTGGGTCGTCGCGCGGCCTACCGTGGCGAGCCGATCGAGGCGGTCGATGCGCGCCCGCAGCACGGCCGTCAGCGCCTCACGCTGGACGAATGTCGCTGGGTGCTGCGGACGGCATTGGCCCGTTTGCCCGAGCGACAGCGCACCACCCTCGAGCTCACCTGCTTCGAGGACCTGCCGCTGCGGGACGTCGCGACGCGCCTCGGCGTATCGGTGGGATGTACTCGCCACTACTACTATCGCGGTCTCGCGAACCTGCAGCAGTGGGCGCGCGTCACGGATCACCGGCTCGATTCCGGATGTCGTACCGCTTCACCAGTCGATACAACTGATGGCGCGAGAGGCCCAGAGCGGCGGCTGTGCGCCCGTAACTGAAGTCGTTGCGGTGCAACATCTCGCGCACGCGGTCCGGAGATGGCGGGGTGGATGACAACGACGCCGCTACCGCGGACCCGAGACCGCGACCACCGTCGGGGAGGTGACGAACGCTCAGCAGCGGTTCGCCCCCTGCGGCCACGAGCATGCATTCGAGGATGTTTTCCAGCTCACGAACGTTCCCCGGCCACGAATGCCTGACGAGCGAATCGAGTACCTGGGGATCGATTGCAGGGGCCACGCGCCGTCGGCGTTCCGCAAGCCGGCTCAGGATGACGCTGGCAAGGCCCCGGATGTCGGCGACACCGCGCCGCCGCAGCGGCGGCACGCGGATCTCGTAGACCTTCAGCCGGTAATACAAATCTTCTCGAAATCTGCCCCGCGCCGTCGCGGTCGCAAGATCGACGTTGGTCGCGGCGATGATGCGGACGTCGAACGATGTCTCCTGCCTGCCGCCGAGCCGCTGGATCGTGCGCGACTGCACGGCCCTGAGCAGTTTCATCTGCAGATCGAGTGGCAGGTCGCCGATCTCGTCGAGCAGAACAGTGCCGCCGTGCGCGCGCTCAAAGGGTCCCGGCCGCTCGTCGATCGCCCCCGTGAAGGCGCCACGGACATGTCCGAAGAGCGCATCCTCGGCGAGCGTAGGGGACAGACCGGCACAATCGATCACCACGAACGGAGCATCGCCGCGCGGCGAGGCACGATGAATGGCTCGCGCCACGAGCTCCTTGCCGGTCCCTGACTCCCCGACGACGAGTGCCGTGACGTCTGGGTCGCGCGCGACGCACGCCATGTCCCGCTTCAGCGCGCGAACTTCCGGCGACGCCCCGTCGATCTCCGGGAAGAGATCGACGACGCCGGGATCGGTGCGAAGGAGGAGCTCCCGACGAAGCAGGCGCCCTCGAACCATGCCGCTGTAAACGTTCAGGCCGGCGAAAACACACGCCCGGCTTCGCACCGCGGGACGCTAGCTACGGTAGACCGTCAGACAGGTGAGGCCGAAGGCGAGCCCCGTGTAGAAGTAGGCAGTATCCGACACGCCTTGCATCTGGAGTGCGGCCCGTTCGATCCGGTCGCGCGCTTCGAGCTCGAGGCGGGCTTGTTGCAGCGCGCCCTGCCAGCCTGCGCGGGCG
>JACDBQ010000848.1 GCA_013694845.1 Acidobacteriota bacterium | reverse complement strand
TGAGCTGCGATCTCCTTGGCCACCTTGTAGCCCTCGAGAACGTGCTGAAAGGTGGCGATCTTGAATCCCATCTCTTCGGCGAGCCGGATCATCATCAGGATCTCGTCGGCGCGATAGGAGTGCGCGTGCACGAGCCGCTTGCCTTCCAGGATCTCGACGAGCGGTTCGAGCTGCAGATCGCGACGCGGCGGGAGGGCGTCGGAGGTCGCGGTCCTGGCCTTCTCGTAGTTCTTCCGGGCCTGCTGATACGCCTTGGCCCGGGTAAACGCATCCCGGATCACGAACTCGACACCGGCGCGCGTGACCGGATACCGGCGTGGGCCTGTGACTTGCCCCTGGCGCAGGTCCTTCGGATTCTCACCGAGCGCGAACTTGATCCCCGGCATCGCCCCGTCGAATACGAGCTCTTCGGCTGTGCGGGCTCCCCAGCGGAGCTTGATGACCGCGTTCTTGCCGCCGATCGGATTGGCGCTCCCGTGAAGGACATTGGCCGTTGTCAGACCACCGGCGAGGTCGCGGTAGATGTTGACGTCGCTCGGGTCGAGGACGTCATGCATGCCGGTCATCGAGCTGACGGTCGTGCCACCTTCATTGATGGAATCGTTCGCGATGTGTGAGTGCGCGTCGATGATGCCGGGGGTGATGTGCTTGCCGGTGACGTCCACGACTTCGGCATCGGACGGTACGCTTACATTCGGCCCCACCGCTGCGATCTTGCCATCGCGGATCAATACCGTGGCGTTCTGCATGGTGCCCCTGGTCACCGTGTAGACCGTGCCCCCCCGGAGCGCGATCACGCGGGGCCGTTGGGCCTGGCCGCCGACGCGCGTCCCCGAAGGCAGCCACAACGCCGCCGCCAGCGCAAGCGTCAGAAAAGAAATCGATCGCCGTCGCACGCCAACCTCCTTGATCCTTCGGCGGGTCTCCTGAGCTCGAACCGGACTCGGCCGATAGTTCGAAAGTCTACTCCGACGAACCGCACCGCGTCATCGGCTTTGCTCGTGACGTGTGTTACCGTCCTGCGCGTAAGGTTCTGGACCGGTGTCTGCTGAGGATGCCCGGGAGGGAAGCATGCGTGCCGCTCGTTATTCCGTCATCATTCTGGTCGCCCTGTTCGCGCTCGCCTCGCCGCGCGTCGAGACAGCCGCGCCACAGACGGCCGCACCGCTTTATCAGCGGTTTCTGAGCAACGCCAATCCACTCGAGCTGGTCGCAGCACGCAAGGTGGACCGTGTCGCATGGACGGTGTACGAAGAGGGCAAACGGAATGCCTACACCGCGGTCGCTCCGGCGTTCACGCCCGTTCGGCTCACCAGCTTCACGAAAGATGACGGCACTGACATTTCGCAGATCCGGATTTCCGATGACGGGTCCACCGTGGTGTTCAGCCGTGGCACCACGCCGAACCGGGATGGCTGGATCGCGAATGCCTCGGCGGATCCGGACGGCGCCGAGCGCGCGATCTGGGCGGTGAAAACAGCCGGCGGAGCGGCCTGGCGCGTGGCCGAAGGCACTTTGCCTGAGCTCGCGCCAGACGGCAGTTCCGTTCTGTTTGTGAAGGACGCCGAGATCTACCGAGCCAGGGTCACCCGGGTCAAGACCATCAACCCGATGGACCGTGGTGAAAAGCCGTTCATTCGCAACTGGGGCGCGCAAAGTGCGCCCCGGTGGTCACCCGATGGCAAGAAGATCGCCTTCGTCACCCAGCGCGAGGACCACAGCTTCGTTGCCCTCTACGACATGGCGACCCGGACGGTCACCTACATGTCTCCCGGGGTCGACTTCGATGCGAACCCGATGTGGACCGCCGATGGCAGGCACCTCATCTTCACCCGTCGTCCCGGCTTGCCTTTCGGGCAGCAGGGGCAGCAGGGAGGCGGGAGGATCGGGATCCCGAACGGGCCCGCGTTCAACCCGAACCAGGGGCGGGGCGCGCGCGGGCGAGGGGCTGCGGAGGGCGCGCCGGACGAGGCCTCGCCATCAGCACAGCAGGCCGCCGCTCGCATCCCCGGGCTCACGCGCGCGACCTTCCGCGGCGGCTATACGCTGTCGATCTGGAAGGCCGACATTGCGACGACCGAGGCCGAAGAGGTGTGGCACAACGAGCCGAACGACCGACTGATCACGACGATCACCAATCCGCGGCTTGCCGGCCATCACGTCATCTTTCCGTTGAACATCGGCGGCGGCCGGGGAGGACGCGGACGGCAGTCCGGCCAGCAGGACGAAGCCCCGCGCGTGACCGACGAGTGGGACCGCTACTATTCAGTCAACGTTGCCGCGAAGAGCTCCAAGCCCCTGCTGCTCACGACCACCGATGGCCTGATCGAGGACCAGACATCCGTGGCGATCTCGCCCGACGGCAGAACGTTCTATTACTGCACCAACGCAAGAGACATCGACCGGCGTCACATCTGGGCCGTACCGGTCTCAGGGGGCACCCCCGCGCAGGTCACCTCGGGCATCGGCATCGAAACCTGGCCCACGCCGCTGGCGTCCGGGAAGACGCTCGCGACCCAGAGCGCGGACTGGAAGCGTCCGCAGTCGATCGGCGTGTGGACGCTTGCCGGCGCGTCCCAGCCGACCCAGAAGCTGGTGTTCCCGACCGCCGCCCACCTGAAGAACTTCCCGACCGACCTGCACGTGGAGCCGACCGCGGTCACCATCAAGGCGGCCGACGGCGAGAACGTTTACAACCAGCTGTTCGTGCCGAGAGACCTGAAACCGGGCGAGAAGCGTCCGGCGATCATCTTCGTCCACGGCGGACCGGTGCGGCAGATGCTTCTCGGCTACCACTACATGCACTTTTATCACTGGGCCTACGGCATCAACCAGTGGCTCGCCAGCCAGGGTTATGTCGTCATGTCGGTGAACTATCGCAGTGGCGTCGGCTACGGCCGCTCGTTCCGGCAGGCAGCGAACACCGGTGGTCGCGGTAACGCCGAGTACCAGGACGTGCTCGCCGGCGGCAAGTATCTGCAGTCGCACCCGAACGTCGACCCCGGTCGGATCGGGATCTGGGGCCTGTCCTATGGAGGCGTGTTGACCGCGCAAGCGCTCGCCCGCAACTCCGACATCTTCAAGGCCGGCGTCGATCTTGCGGGCGTACACCTGTGGGGCAGCTCGCTCGACCCGGAATCGTTGTCGTTCAAGTCTTCGGTCGTCGGGGCGATCGACGGGTGGAAGTCACCCGTGCTGATCGTCCACGGCGATGACGACCGCAACGTCGCCTTTCAGCAGACGACCGGACTGGTTCAGCTCCTGCGTCCGCGCGACGTCGAGTACGAGCTGATCGTCTTTCCGGACGACACCCACGAGTCGATGCTCCACTCGCGCTGGATCTACACGCTCGAGCGCATGGAGCAATTTCTCACGAAGCACCTCGGTGGCGGCAAGAAGACGACCACCGAGGCGCTTCGCTGACGATTGCGGAGTGCTCAATCCGCACTCCGCAATCGACTACGTAGTCAGCACTACCTTGCCGATATTCGACCGGCTCTGAATGAAGCGGTGGGCGTCGGCGGCACGGTCCAGCGGGAAGGTCTTCGCGACCACCGGCCGCAGGCGCCCGGCGCGCAGTTCCGACAGCAGCATCTCCATGAGCCGCGCGAGTTGTGCCCGCTCTTCCCAGAGGTGCCCGACGTGCAATCCGAACACGCCGCGGTTTCGATTGATCATCGAGAGTGGATCGAAGCGCGGCGTCCCCTTCCAGGCGCGAAAGACCGTCCACCAGTCACGCCTCTCGCCCGGGGCCGCGGCTGACAACCCGAACATGACCAGGCGGCCGAGCGGTGCCAGCATGTGGTAACTCGCCGTGAAACTCGATCCGCCGATTGGATCGAGGATCACGTCGACGCCGCGGCCGCGGGTGATCCGGCGAACTTCGTCCCCGACATTCGCATGCGTGTAGTCGATCACGTGTTCGACGCCAAAGGACCGCAACGCTGCGTGTTTCAGGGGGGACGCCGTGCCGATCACGACGGCTCGCCGGAGCCGCGCCAACTGGGTGGCGGCCGTGCCGACGCCGCCGCCGGCATTGTGGACGAGCACCATCTCGCCCGGGGCGAGTGAGGCCATGCGGTACAGCGCGAGCGCCGCGGTCAGGTACGTGACCGGAACGGCCGCGGCCTCCGTGTCACTCAGTTCCGCAGGCACCCGGAAGCAGAGGGCGGCCGGAACCACGACAACATCGGAGTAGCCGCCGAAGCGGGTGAGAGCGAACACCCGGTCGCCTTCCGCCAGTCCCGTGACGTGGGACCCGACCGCGTCAAGATGACCGGCGACTTCGTAGCCGACGACGAGCGGTGGTTTCGGGGCGTCGGGATAGAGACCGAGACGGGACAGCACGTCGGAGAAGTTCACGCCCGCCGCGCGAACGCGGACTCGCACTTCGCCGGCCGACGGCTCGGGATCCGGACTCTCCCGCAGCTCGAAGACGTCAGGCGGGCCGTGGCGCGTAATGACCGCCTGGCGCATGGGCGTCAACGCTACCAGCTTCGAGGCGCCAGCTTCCAGCAAAACCGGCAGCGCACGGCCCGGCTCCGGGCCGATTGCGCTCGTGGGCTGAACGCCTACACGCCTGCGAGCATCGCGAGAAGCGCCTTCTGCGTATGCAGACGGTTTTCCGACTGGTCGAACACGACCGACGCCGGCGAGTCGATCACCTCGTCGGTGACCTCGTCGCCCCGATGCGCCGGCAGGCAGTGCATGAAGAGCGCGTCCTTCGACGCCTGCGCCATCAACGCCGGATTGACCTGGAACGGGGCGAACATCGTCTTGCGCGCGTCCGTCTCGGCCTCCTGACCCATCGATGCCCAGACGTCGGTGTAGACGGCGTCGGCACCACCGACGCCCTCGACCGGGTCGGTGGTGACCGTCAATGTGCCGCCAAACCCGGCGATCCGGTTCACCGCCGACCGGACTTGCATCGGCAGCTCGAAGCCCTCGGGTGTCGCGACCCGCATATGCGCGCCGAGCATCACGGCGGCCTGCGCCAGCGAGGTGGCGACGTTGTTGCCGTCGCCGACGAACGTGATCGTCCGGCCGCGAAGGCTGCCCCACTTTTCGCGCAACGTCAGACAGTCAGCGAGCGCCTGGCACGGGTGTTCCTCGTTGGTGAGGGCGTTCACCACCTTCAGGCGTGGCGCGGCCGCCGCAAAGGCCTCGAGACGCGTCTGCGCAAACGTCCGGATGACGACGCCGGAAACCCAGCGTTCCATGTTTCTCGCAACATCGGCAATCGTTTCGCGCCCCCCGAGGACGACGTCGGCAGGCGGCTCGATGACGTCACCGCCAAGTTCCCGGATCGCAATCATGAAAGTGGATCGCGTGCGCAACGACGGCTTCTCGAAGAGCAGCGCGACATGATGCCCTTCGAGCGGCCGCTCGTGCGCCCGCCGCGCCGCGCGCGCAGCCTTGAACGCCTCCGCAAGGTCGAGACACGCCTCGAGCTGTGCGTGGTCGAAGTCGAGCACCGACAAAAACCGGGTGGGGCGGCCGACAACTGGCGCCTTGGTCATTCGAGCGACTCTATTCATCTCTTCCTCTCACGGGAGCTCTCAGCTCGCGTGGTCAGTCCAGCCGAAGCACATCGCACATCGCACATCGCACGTCGCACATCGCACATCGCACATCGCACATCGCACATCGCACATCGCACATCGCACATCGCACATCGCACGTGCTACGTGCTACGTGCTACGTGCGATACTCCGCGTTGATCTTCACGTATTCCGCCGTGAGATCACAGGTCCACATGTGCGACGTCCCGCTTCCGCCGGTGCCCAGGTCGACCTCGAGCTGGACGTCCGTGCCCTTCAGGTACACCGCGGCGTCCGGCGACCGGTCATCGAACGGGGTGCCGTTGCTGAAAAGCTCTACCGGTCCAATGCGGACCGCCGCACGGGCCAGTAAAAACGCGGATCCCGAGCGCCCCATCACGGCAACCAGCCGTCCCCAGTTGGGATCGCCGCCGTGAATCGCGGTTTTCACCAGTGGTGAATTGGCGATGGCCCTCGCGGTGCGCCGCGCCTCGTCGTTGGACTGGGCGCCCACCACCCGGATGGTGATCAGTTTCGTGGCTCCCTCGCCGCCTCGCACGATCCCGATGGCCAGCGGTTCACACACCTGTCGCAGCGCGTCGACGAGCACGGGATAGTCCGCCTCCTTCAGCGTGACGCCCGCGACACCGCTCGCGAGCGCGAACACGCAATCGTTCGTCGAGCACTCGCCGTCCACCGAGATGGCGTTGAAGGTCTCGTCGCAGGCGGCTTTCAGCGCTCGCTGCAGCAGCGGCGGCTCGACGGCGGCATCCAGCGTGACGAATGCCAGCATCGTCGCCATCAGCGGCTCGATCATGCCGGAACCCTTGGCGATCCCACCGACTCTGAACGTGCCTGCGTCGGAGTGCACTTCGACGGCAACTTCCTTGGGGAACGGATCCGTCGTCATGATGGCGCGCGCCGCCGCCGGCCCACCATCGCGGGACAGCGCCCGGACCGCGTCGCCGATACCGCGCCCGATATTCTCCATCGGCAGCTTGACCCCGATGACGCCGGTCGACGCAACCAGCACGGCCGATGGCTCGACCGACAGCGTCTTCGCCGTGAGGTCCACCATCTCCTGCGCGTGCTGCATCCCGTCGATCCCCGTGCACGCGTTGGCGCACCCGCTGTTCACGACGACGGCGCGCATCCTGCCGGCAGACCGCCGGAAGTTCTCGCGCGACACGAGGACGGGCGCTGCCTGGGCAAGATTCGTCGTGAACACGGCCGCCGCTGACGCGGGCACGTCGGACGCGATCACCGCGAGGTCCAGCCGCGCGTTCGTCTTGATGCCACACGAGACACCGGCCGCGCGGAAACCCTCGGGCGCAGCGACTCCGCCGTCGATCTTCTCGTAGACGTCGCGCATTACGCGGGGACTTCTTCGAGATGCAAGCGTTCGATGTTCAGCCGCCGGCCAGGTACCGTGCGTCCCCCGTAGATGACCGCCGCGGGCTGCTCCGGACGGATCAGCGTGCCGCTGCGCAACGGCAGCGTCACGGCGTACTGGCCGCACTTGCGGAACAGGCTGCAGGACCGGCAATCACGTTCGATCTTCTCGGGCACCCACATGTGCGGGACGATCGTGAACCCGAGACGGACGAAGTGCGAGGGTTCGTGCGTGAAGGCACACAGCGTCGAAAAGCCCTGCCCCGCTCCGCTCGACGCGAGCTGCGCGACGAGTTGCGGGCCGATGTGGCGTCCGCGGGCGTGCTGATCGACCACCAGCGAGCGCACCTCCGCCACGCCGGCGCTCAGCCGCGCGAGCTCGGCGCACCCCACCACGACGCCATCCGATTCGGCCACGAGGAACCGCGCCGCGCTGGCGGTGACATCGCCGAGTGTGCGAGGGAGCAGGTGCCCGGCGTCAAGGTTCGCCACGATCAGGCCGTGAATGGCCACCGCGTCGAGCGCGTTCGCCGGTCTGAATGTCACGTTCATGCCTGGCCTCCCCGGGGGCAAACGGCAATCGCCTCTTCGAGAATGGCGACGCCTTCGTCGAGCTCGCTCGCCGTGATGACAAACGGCGGCAACAGCCGGATCACGGTGTTGGACGTGCGGTTGATCAGCAGACCGCGCTCGAGCGCGGCGTCGACAACCGGGCTCGCGGGGCGATCGAGCTCGATCCCCCAGATCAGCCCGGCGCCCCGCACGTCTTTCACCGATGGCTGCCTGGATCCCATCTGGCGAAGCGAGGTCTCGGCATGCCGGCCAACCGTGGCGACGTGATCCATCAACCCGTGGTTGGTCAGTTCGTCGAGAAACACGAGCGCCGCACGGCAAGCGAGCAGGTTGCCACCGTAAGTGCTGCCGTGGTCGCCGAAGGCAGCCGCCGCCGCCACCCGTTCGCTGAACAGGGCAGCGGCCACCGGAACCCCGGCGCCGAGCGCCTTGCCGACGGCCATGAGGTCTGGCTCGAGGCCGAGGGCAGCCGAATAGAAGGGCCGGCCCGTGCGGCCAAGGCCGCACTGCACTTCGTCTGCGATCAGCAGCGCGCCGGTGCGCGAGCAACTCGCCCCGATCGCATCGGCCATGCGCTGAGAGACTGGCCGTACCCCGCCTTCGCCCTGGATCGGCTCGACAATGAGGGCGGCGGTGTCACCGTTGACGGCCGCCTGGAGACCGGCCGAATCGTCTGGGGCGACGAACACGACCTCGCCGATCAGCGGCGCGAAAGGGGCGCGGTAATGATCGTCCCAGGTGACGGACAGCGCGCCCATCGTGCGTCCGTGGAACGAGTGCTCGAACGCCACGAAGCGCTTCCGCGGTGCGCCCTGGGTGTGCCAGTAGCGGCGCGCGAACTTCAGGCACGCTTCGACCGCTTCGGTTCCGCTGTTACAGAAGAATGCGCGGTCCAGCCCTGAAAGGGACGTCAAGCGAGACGCGACTTCGGCCTGGAGCGGATGAAAGAACAGATTCGACGTATGGAGCAGCTGCGCCGCCTGATCCGCCAGTGCGGTGACGAGAGTGGGGTGCGCGTGGCCGAGCGCCGCGACGCCGACACCCGAGATGAGGTCGAGATAGCTGCGCCCTTCGGACGTGTAGAGACGGCAGCCTTCGCCGCGTTCGAACACGACCGGATTCCGGCGGTAAACCTGGAGAACGGTCTTCGCCTCGGCGCCGATGACGTCAGTTGCTGCAGCAATCATGTTCATGCACCCTTGTTCCCGCCGACTCGTTGAAATCCACGGCGCCGCGCCCGTTCACGATCGCGACGTCGCCCACGCCGCGCGTGAGAGCGCTGCGGCAGGCCAGGAGCTTTGCGATCATCCCCGAGTGGGCGTCCCCTGACGCGATCATGGCGTCCAGCTCTTCGATCGTCAGCGACGGGATGGTTGCGCCGCGCGGGTCGAGCACTCCGGCTGTTCCACCCGCGATGATGAGCCGCCTTGCGTTCAGTCGGCCGGCCAGGTGCCCGGCCAGGGTGTCGGCGTTCACATTGAGCAGCTCGCCGGCCGCGCTCATGCCGATGCTTGCAATGACCGGCACGTAGCCGAGTGCGGTCAGGTCCTCGAGCAGCGTGAGCGGACCCTCGATTGGCTCTCCGACAAGACCGAGGTCGATGCGCTCGCCGGAGGTCGCGGCGAACAGGGCGGCCTTCTGCGACAGCCCGATACCGCCGTCCGCCCCGGTCAAGCCCACTGCGCGCACCCCGGCCGCGTGGAGGGCCGCAACCAACGCGGTGTTCGTTCGACCGGCCAGGACGGAAATCACACTCTCGAGCGCCGACGCGTCCGTGATCCGCAGGCCGTCGACGAAGCGCGGTTCGAGACCCCGCAGTCGCAGGTCTGCGTCGATCGTTCGTCCGCCCCCGTGCACGAGAACAACGTTCTCTCGTGCCGCCAGCCTGTGGACGGCACTCGCCATCCCGCTCATGGCAGTGGGGTCTTCGAGCAGCTCGCCCCCGAGTTTGAGAACCGTCGTCATCGTGTCGATCGTCGTCCTGTTCGAAACCGTCAGTTCAGGCCCAGCGCTTCGTCGAATCCGTAAGCCACGTTGAAATTCTGGATCGCCTGCCCCGACGCCCCCTTCACGAGGTTGTCGATGACCGCGACCATGACCAGCTGTCCGCCTGGCCGATCGACACGGAACCCGATGTCGCAGAAGTTCGTGTGAACGACGTGCTTGATTTCGGGCAGATCGCTGCCGGTCAGGCGGACAAACGGAGAGTCCGCATACGCCGCCGTCAGCGCCAGCGCGACGTCGTCGGCCGAGACGCCCGGCTTCAGCCTGGCGTAGATCGTCTCGAGGATCCCCCGATCGATCGGCACCAGGTGGGGCACGAACGTCACGACGATCCCGACTTCCTGCTCGATCTCGGCCGCGTGTCGGTGCGCGAAGACGCCGTAGGCCGCGATGCTGCCGTGGCACTCGGAAAAGTGGGTGCGCTCGGTCGGCGTCTTGCCGGCCCCGGAGACGCCGGACTTGGCGTCGATGATCACGCCTTCGTCGATCAGGCTCGCCGCAACGAGCGGCCTCAACGAAAGGATTGCCGCCGTCGGATAGCAACCCGCGCACGCAACCAGCGAGGCGTTCCTCAGTTCAGCCCGGTAGTGCTCGGTGAGGCCGTAGGTGAGACCGCCGTTGATCGACGCCGTCGACGGCGTGTGCGGATACCACTTCTGCCGCATCGCCGAGTCCCGGAGGCGAAACGCGCCGGAGAGATCGAACACCCGCGTGCCTCGCGCCGCCAGGACTGGCGCAATCTCCGCGGCAACCGCTTCAGGAAGCGCCAGGAAGACCGCGTCGGTTTCGGCGATCACCTTGTCCAGGTCGAGTGGACCGATCGGGTCATCCCAGATCCTCGCCAGCGCGGGAATCCGTTTTGGCTCACTGGCCCCCGAACCCATCGCGAGTCGGATATCCACATAGGGGTGGCGTGCCAACCTGCGCATGAGCTCAAGGCCCGTATAACCGGTCGCACCGGCAACGCCGACCCGAATTCGAGAATAAGTATGC
>JACDBQ010000847.1 GCA_013694845.1 Acidobacteriota bacterium | reverse complement strand
CTACGGCGATCCGGGGCGGGGCCCGCGGCTGGCGGAAGGCATGACGCTGGCGATCGAACCGATGGTCAACGTCGGGCGTCCGGGCGTGAAGATGCTGGCGGACGGCTGGACGGCGATCACGCGCGACGGCACTCTGTCGGCCCACTTCGAGCACACGGTGGCGGTCACGAAGGACGGTCCGCTGGTGTTGACGCGGGCGGCTGCCCGGACACTATGAGCGGCCGGAACGGAGCGCGAGCGAGTGAAGGCCGCCAGCCGGGGTGCAGGGGGCCCCGGCGATAAGTGAGTGACCGGCACGGCCCGGCCGAAGACGATCCTCGCGAGGACGACAGCGGGACAGTCATCGGAACGGTCGTCGAGGCGCTGCCGAGCGGGTTGTATCGCGTGGCCATCGACCGGCAACGGCAGGTGACGGCACACGCACCTGGAGGGCCTGGACGCACGTTCATCCGAGTGCTCATCGGCGACACGGTGAGGCTGGAACTATCGCCGCGCGATCTGACGCGGGGAAGAATTGTGGGAGTCGTAAGGTCATGAAAGTCCGAGCGTCGGTGAAGCGAATTTGCGACAAGTGCAAGGTGGTCCGCCGCCGCGGCGTGGTGCGCGTGATCTGCACGAACCAGAAGCACAAGCAGAGGCAAGGGTAGCAATCAGCCATCAGCTGTCAGCTCGAGCGAACGGAGCTCGAGCTGAGAGCCCGATCGCTGAAAGCTGAGAGCTGAAAGCTGAGAGCTACAGAGGGATCAGAGAATGGCACGTATTGCTGGTGTGGATCTTCCGCGCACGAAGCGGATCGAAATCGGGCTGACCTACATCTACGGGATCGGCCGCAAGCGCTCGGGCGACATCCTGACCGAAGCGGGTGTGAGCCCCGACATTCGGATCAAGGACCTGTCCGAAGATGACGTCCGGAAGATCAGCCGCGTGATCGAAGAGCAGGGGCGGGTCGAAGGAGACCTCCGGAAGGAGATCTCCATGAACATCAAGCGGCTGATGGAGATCGGCAGCTGGCGCGGGATGCGTCACCGCCGGAACCTGCCGGTGCGTGGCCAGCGGACCAAGACGAACGCCCGCACGCGGAAGGGCCCGCGCAAGGGCGCGGTCGCGAAGAAGAAGACGGTTTAATAGCAGTCAGCCCTCAGGCGTCAGCTTTCAGCAGGTGCTGGAAGGGAAGACGAGCTGATAGCTGAGAGCTGATAGCTGAGAGCTAATAAGAATGGCAAAGAACGAAGCGGTAGACCCGACAGCACCCGAAGGCGGCGGCAAGAAGGCGGCGGGACGCCCGAAGAAAAAGGCGTTCAAGAAGCGGGGGGAAAAGCGGATCGTACATCACGGGTTCGCGCACATCCAGGCCTCCTTCAATAACACGATCGTGACGATCACCGACGCCGAAGGCGCGGTGGTGGCCTGGTCGAGCGCGGGCGGCATCGGTTTCAAGGGGTCACGCAAGGGCACGCCGTTTGCGGCCACCCAGGCGGCGATCTCGGCCGGGAACGCCGCCAAGGCGATCGGCATGCGCAGCGTCGAAGTGCGGGTCAAGGGACCCGGGGCCGGTCGTGAATCGGCCATCCGCGCGCTGCAGACGATCGGCATCGAGGTGAAGTCGATTCGTGACGTGACGCCGATTCCGCACAACGGGTGCCGGCCGCCGAAGCGTCGGAGAGTTTAAGGGCAGCTCTCAGCTCTCAGCTTTCAGCTTTCAGCTGGAGCACCCGAGAGCTGGTCGCTGATAGCTGATAGCTGATAGCTGATAGCTGATAGCTGATAGCAAGAGGGATTACAGAGAATGGCACGTTACATCGGACCTGTCTGCCGTCTGTGCCGGCGCGAAGGCATGAAGCTCTTCCTGAAGGGAGAGCGCTGCTACACGGAGAAGTGCGCCATCGAGAAGCGCAACATGCCGCCAGGGCAGCACGGCAAGCTGCGCAAGGCGAAAATGGTGGGCTACGGCATCCAGCTGCGCGAGAAGCAGCGGGTCAAGCGCATCTACGGCGTGCTCGAAAACCAGTTCCGCCGTTACTTCGAAGCGGCCGACCGTACTCGCGGCATCACCGGCGAGACGCTGCTTCAGTTGCTCGAGCGGCGACTGGACAACGTGATCTACCGGCTCGGCCTCGGGACCTCGCGCGCGCAGGCGCGCCAGCTGGTGCGTCACGGCCATTTCCTGGTGAACGGCCGAAAGGTCGACGTGCCGTCGTATTCGGTCAAGGCTGGTGACACCATCACCGTCCGCACCACGAGCGCGCAGAACGCGTCGATCGTGCACGCGATGGAAGAAGTCAAGGGGCGTGGTATCCCCGAGTGGCTGATGTTCGACGCCGGCCAGCTGACCGGCAGGATCCAGTCGCTTCCGACCCGTCAGCAGATCAACCTGCCCGTCCAGGAACAGCTGATCGTGGAGTTGTACAGCAAGTAATCCACGTGCGATGTGCGATGTGCGAGGTGCGACGTGCGCACAGACAGCCAGTACCCTCGCGCGTCGCACGTAAGCACGCTACACGTAAGCACGTAAGCACGTCGCACGTCGCACGTGATCGAGTCCGCCACCCGCAGCCAGACCAGACCTGCGGTGAGAGGTGGCGGACGACCCGGCAGGTCTGGCAGGCACCCAATCCCGGGTGCGTGAATGAGAAAGACAGGCAAGCAATGCTCTGGAAAGGTTTTCAACGGCCCAAGCGGCTGGAGTTCGAGCGCGAGACCCTCAACGACCGGTTCGGCCGCTTCTACGCGCAGCCGTTCGAGCGCGGATTCGGGACGACCATCGGTAATTCCATGCGGCGGGTGCTGCTCTCCTCGATCGAAGGGGCTGCGGTGACCGCGGTGAAGATCGATGGCGTGCTGCACGAGTTCTCCCCGATCCCGGGCGTGGTCGAGGATGCGACCGACATCATCCTGAACGTCAAGCAAGTCCCGCTCAAGATGCACAGCGATGCGATCAAAACGTTGTATCTGAACATCACCAAGGCCGGCGAAGTGCGGGCCCGTGACATTCAGACCGACGCCGACGTCGAAATCCTGGAACCGGATGCGCACATTGCGACCGTGGCCGATGGCGGCAAGCTGGTCATGGAAATGCGCGTGAAGCGCGGCCGTGGTTATGTCGCCGCCGACAAGAATTTCGACGAGGATCTCGGCATCGGCTGGATCCCGATCGACTCGGTGCACTCACCGGTCAAGAAGGTCCACTACCTGGTCGAAGCGGCCCGTATCGGCCAGAACACCGACTACGACAAGTTGACGATCGATGTCTGGACCAACGGTTCGGTGACCCCGCGCGATGCGATTTCGCTGTCGTCCAAGTTGATCCGGGATCACCTGAACATCTTCATCAACCTCGAAGATGTCGGCGACCCACTGCTCGAAGTCGGCGGCGACCAGCCGCGCGCCGCGTCCAACGAGAACCTCGACAAGAGCGTCGAGGAACTGGAGTTGTCGGTCCGCTCCTACAACTGTCTGAAGAACGCGAACATCCGGACCATTCGCGAACTGGTGCAGAAGACCGAAGGCGAGATGCTGAAGACGAAGAACTTCGGCCGCAAGTCGCTCAACGAGATCAAGGAGATCCTGACCACCATGGGCCTGAGTCTCGGGATGCGTCTCGACCAGGGCGCGGCGGCGGCACAGGACTAACCGGGTGCGGAGCGCGGAGTGCGGGATGTGAATCCCGGCCTCGCGGCATCTTGAGAAGATAATCGAATCCCGGATCTGTCATCCCGGGTCCCGGTAAGGATCAGAGTTATGCGTCACAGAACAAGTCATCGGAAACTCGGCCGGGTGACGGAGCATCGCATCTCGATGCTCCGGAACCAGGCCACCGAACTGCTCCGGTACGAGCGGCTCGAGACGACGGTGCCCCGCGCCAAGGAGCTCCGTCCGTTCGTCGAGCGGATTATCAGCATCGCCAAGCGCGGCATCGCCTCCGGCGAGGCCAGCGGCCGGGTGCTGCACGCGCGCCGGCTGGTGCTGCGCGATCTTCAGGATCGCGACGTCGTGAGCAAACTGTTCGAGACGATCGCACCGCGATTCGAGGCGCGTCCCGGCGGATACACGCGCATCCTTCGCACCGGTCACCGCAGGGGTGACAACGC
>JACDBQ010000839.1 GCA_013694845.1 Acidobacteriota bacterium | reverse complement strand
GCTGACGGTCGCACGTCCCACATCGCACATCAGCGCGTGCAGCACGTCGCACGTCGCACGTCGCACGTCGCACGTCGCACGTCGCACGTCGCAGGCCGCACGCCGCACGCCGCACCTCGCACGTGCTACACCCCCCTCGTCTGCGGGTCCCAGATGTACTTGTGCAGCTGGAGCTGTAAACGAATCGCGAGGCGATCCTCGAGGATCCAGGCGGCAAGCTGACTGCCCTTCAGAATTCCATGCACCGGTGAGAAGTGAACGGCGCACACACGCTCGAGCAGTTGGTACTTCGAAACGACATCCTTCGCAAACTCGTAGTCGATCCGGTCCTTGATCACGAACTTCAGCTCGTCGTCCGGAGCGAGGCGATCCATGTTGGTCCAGTCGATTCGGTGCGACTCGCCGCTGCCAGGACACTTCACATCGATGATGCGGATCACGCCCGGGGGGACCTCTTCGATGCTGCGGTGACCGCCGGTCTCGAGCATCACCGTGAGCCCCTCATCGAGCAGCCGCTGCATCAGCGGGATGACGTTTCTCTGTAGAAGCGGCTCGCCGCCGGTAATCTCCACGACCGGGCAGGCATAGCCCCGGACCTGTCCGATCACGTCGTCCAGCGACATCCTGCGTCCTTCGTGAAACGCGTAGGGCGTGTCGCACCAGGAACAGCGGAGGTCGCAGGCGGTCAAGCGCACGAAGACACAGGGCCGTCCGGCGTGGGTCGACTCCCCCTGGATCGAGTGGAAGATCTCGTTGATCGTCAGCACCGGTATCCCAATTGTACGGCAGCGTCCCGGTCAGGATCGAAGGTCGGTGGCCTGAATGCTGGCAGCATCACGGCTACACCCGGTGACGATAAAATGGAGGCTATGGCGAACCCCACCTTTTACTGGAAACCCACGTGAACGACCTGCCGGAACGCCAGAAGTTTTCTGGAGCAGCAGGGCACCGAAGTCGAGGAGCGCGATATCAACCGCGAGCCTCCGGAGCGCGCGTTCCTCGAACAGCACATCGATGAGGAGCACTTCCTGGATTTCGTGAGCAGACGCAGCCCGGTGTTCAAGACCCGGCCGCTGCCGAGATCGAAGCGGGAAGCCATCAACCTGATGCTCGAACAGCCGAATCTCATCAAGCGCCCGATCCTGGTGCGCGGATCGACGGTAGTGTTCGGGTTCGACACAGACAAATACGCGTCCTCGGAACGCATGACGTGACCGCGATCCGCATCGGCACGTCGGGGTGGAGCTACCCCACGGGTGACGGAACGTGGAACGGCATCTTCTATCCCCCGCCGGGACGGCGTCCGAAGGGCACCGGGAAGTTCGATGACTTGCGCTTCTACGCCGAGCACTTCGACACCGTCGAGGTGAATTCGACGTTCTACCGTATTCCGACAGCCGCGACGGCCGCGAGCTGGGCGAAACGGACACCTGCTCGGTTCGAGTTCTCGCTGAAGCTGTTTCAGAAGTTCACCCATCCCGAGATGTTTCACAGGGCCACGGGCGCCGACCCACTCGACCTCGGTCAAAAGGACGTGGACGATTTCCGGACCGCCATCGATCCGCTGGCGTCAGCGGGCAAACTCGGCGCCCTCCTGGCGCAGTTCCCGGCGAGCTTCAAGAACGAGCCGCACACACGGGGATACCTGGAGTGGCTGCTGCAGCAGTTTCGTGAACACGACGTCGCGGTGGAGCTCCGGCACCGCAGCTGGAGTGATCAGCCGGACGACACCATGAAGCTGCTCAGCGAATTCGGCGCCGCCTGGACACAGATCGATGAACCGAAGTTCCGGCTCTCGATCCGTCAGAACCTCTTACCGAACGTCAGCACGTTCTACTACCTGCGGCTGCACGGGCGCAATGCCGCGCAATGGTGGGCGCACGACAAATCGGAAGACCGCTACAACTACTTGTATTCAGCCAGCGAGCTCGAACCGTTCGCCGAAGCCCTGGAGGAGGTCACCAAGCGCGAGGTCAGGAAGGCATATCTCTACGCAAATAATCATTTCTCGGCGAAGTCGGTGGCCAACGCCGCCATCCTCAGGCACCAGCTCGGACAAGACCTGCCGGGGGAGTACCCGGACGAGATGGTCGAACGATATCCCGACTTGAAGGGACTCGTGAAGATCCTGCCGGCTACTCCTTCACGAAAGCCTTCTTGAGGATGTCGCCCTTCTGGAGCCGATCGACGATGTCGAGTCCGCTGGTCACCCGTCCGAACACCGTGTACTTGGCATCGAGTTTAGGATTATTCGTAAGCACGATGTAGAACTGGCTGTCCGCCTGCCTCGGATCGCTGCCGGCATAGGCCATCGCGACCGCGCCACGAACGTGGCGGCGCTTCTTCGTGATTTCCGCTACTCCGATCGGCTTCCCGAATCCGGCCCGGCCCCACCAGTCGATCATCTGCATGTTGCGCGATTGTGGATCGCCGATCTGCACCAGGAACTTCGGCTCCGCGCGATGGAACCGCTGGCCGTTGTAGAAGTTCTTCTTCACCAGGTCGATGATCCGCTCGACCGTCTTTGGCGCCTCTTCGGGATACGTCTCGAATTCAACGGTCCCCTTCGCGGTCGCGAGCACGATTACCGGACCGGCGCCAGGGGACTTCTGCCGCGCGACGGGGTAGGCGCTAAGCATTACCGTGGCAACGATTGCGGCGGCGATTCTCATCGTGGTTTCCCCATTCGCTCGACCCCAGTTTTGGGACACAGATCCGCCAGCACACAGGCGGGGCACAGAGGGTAGACGGGCCTGCAGATCGTCTGCCCCCAGGTAACGAGGTACAGGTTGATGAACGGCCACCACTTCTTCTGCGACGCCACGTAGAGCGCATGCTCCGTTTCATCAGGCGTCCTCGTCGATACCCAACCGAGGCGATTGGAAATCCTGTGGACGTGCGTATCGACGCAGATGTTACTCGCGCTGCCGTGCGCCAGGATGAGGACGAGGTTGGCGGTCTTGCGTCCCACGCCCGGCAGCGTCAGCAACTCCTCCATTGTCGACGGCACCCGTCCGCCGAAGCGCGTCATGATCTGTTCGCATGTCTGCGTCACGTGGACAGCTTTGTTCCGGTAGAAGCTGGCCGGATAAATCAGCCCTTCGATCTGCTTCACGTCCAGCTTGAGCATCGTGCGCGGCGTGCGCGCCACGCTGAAGAGCCGCTCGGATGCGGCCGCCGTCACCGCGTCCTTCGTCTGCGCCGACAGCATCGTCGCGATCAAGACCTGGAACGGATCCTCGTGCTGATCCCGCGCGATTTTCTCGACCGCCGGCGCGTCGAGGCCGTCGATCGCCTTCGCCAGCCGGCGCATGACCGACCCGATCCGTCCACGAGCCACGACGGGTTGAACAGGGAATGGCAATCCCTAATCCCTAATCGCCAATTCTGGTGCTGAGTTTCCTAGTGTCCGTGCGTTTGGCAGTAACCGCAGTGATTGCAGGTCACGCCAGGTTCGATGATGCAGGGTCCGTCAGACTCGGGCAACGCGTACCGGTACTGGCTTGCGTGGACGGCCAACGGCTGCGGTGTCTCCGCACCGGCCAGAGGAGCCGGCCGATCGCCGCCAAGGTGCCGGGCAATGGACTCGCGAATCATCGCTCGCAGCATCTCTTCGTTCATGGCGTGTCCGTGTAGTCGACCTGGTCGATGATGCCGATGATTGCGGCGTCCACCGCCGCGCCCTTTTTCCCGAGCGCGTCGCCAGCGGCCTTTCCCTCGATAACCAGCAGGACCTTCTCGCCAACTCCCGCGCCGACGGAGTCGATCGCGAGTATCGCCGTTCCGCGCGGCTGGTCGTCCAGTGTCATCGGCTGAACCAGCAGCAGCTTTGCCCCTTCGAGCTTCTTGTTCTTCTGGGTGCTGACGACGGTCCCGACGACCCGGCCGATCTGCATGTCAGCGTCCAGCTTCCGGATTCTGAACTCGAAGCTCCGGATTCTGAGTTCGTGATTCTGAATTCTGCGTTTCCATGTCCCACCGGTCGACGATCCCGATCACGGTGGCGTCGGCGGG
>JACDBQ010000836.1 GCA_013694845.1 Acidobacteriota bacterium | reverse complement strand
GTCTTGGAGCGAGCGGAAGTAACGGATATCACCACGAAGCCCGACGTTGTCGGTGAAGAACCCTGCGATGCCGCCGCCGACGTTGAAGCCCAGATCGTTGCTGCTCAGATCGTCGAAGAAGTCACCTGCATCGATTTGGCTGCGGATGATCCCGATCCCGCCCGACGCATAGGGACGGATACCCATCCCGCTCTGCCCACCGACGGGCGCGCCGAGGACAACGTTGGCCATGATGGTCGTCACGTTGTTATCGCCAAACTGAAAATCGCCATCCCCCTCAGTGTTCTCGAAGAAGTTAGGCGAATAGCCGAAGTCGAGCTCGAAGCCGGCAATCCCGCCACCCATCCATGCCAGCGATGCGCCGAACGTTGCGCGCTTTTCGAACTCGTCCTCGAAGTCGCCGAACGCGTCATTGAACGTAGCGGACCCACCGAAATTCATTCCAATGAATGGCGTGAATAACCAGTCGGCGGATGCCTTGGCCGGTGCCACGGCGTTAATCATGATTACCAACGACGCTGTCATCAAAATCCTGCGCAAACGCATATATCCGTCTCCTCGTCCTTCTCAGCTAACTGCGCCGCGGGCTCATCCGCGCGCATGTCCGGCGGAACTCAGTGCAAGCGTGATGCCTCACTAAGCCCGGCTGTAATCAAATTCCAGGCCCGCCGCACATGCTGCTCAGTTGTATGGAGATTTCCTATGGCGAGCCGGATTGCGTACTTGCCGTGGAGGCGCGTATGGGACAGAAAGATCTCGCCGCTGCGATTGACGCTTTCCAATATGCGTTCGTTCAAAGCGTCCACGTCGATCTGAATTGCGTCGACGGGACCTGTCGCGCGAAAACAGACGACACTGAAGGGGACGGGCGCGAGGCGCTCGAAAGTCTCTGAATCGTCGACCCAGGAGGCGAACAGGCGCGCCAGCCGCATGTGCTCCGCGATCCGATCACGAAGACCTTCCGCGCCAAAATGCCGCATCACCATCCACAGCTTCAGGGCACGGAAGCGTCGGCCCAGCTGGATGCCGGTGTCCATCAGGTTTCGCACCGCTGAAGGGTCAGTTGTCTTCAGATACTCCGGCACGAGAGAGAACGCGCTGCGGAGCAGGTCGAGATGACGGCAATAAAGCACGCTTGCGTCGAACGGCGTGAAGAGCCATTTGTGCGGATTGACGACGAGCGAATCAGCGGTCGCAGCGCCCTCCAGCAGGTGTTCGTAGCCGTGACACATGGCGGCGACGCCCGCATATGCGGCGTCGACGTGGAGCCAGATGTTGTGCTCGGCGCACACCGCAGCGATTTCGCGTATGGGATCGACGCTGGTCGTGGAGGTGGAACCGACGGTCGCGACAACCGCCATGGGTGTCAGACCGGCGGCGCGATCCTCGGCGATGGCGGACCGCAGCGCATCGACGCGCATGCGGAAGTCGGCGTCGCAGGGAATCCTGCGAAGAGACTCGTGGCCCAGACCGAGAAGAATCACCGCCTTGTCGATGGATGAGTGGGTCTGGTCGGAGCCGTAAACCACGAACGGGAGCCGATCGAGGGTGCGTGCGTTGCGTTGTTCACCGGCTGCCCACAGCCCTCTGTGTCTGACGTGGGGAACCGCCCGTTCACGCGCCGCAGCAAGCGCGTGCAGCGTGGAAATGGACGCGGTGTCGTAGATGACTCCTTCGAACCCGTCCGGCAGATGAATCAACCGCCGCAGCCACCCGAGCGTAACTTCCTCGAGCTCCGTAGCGGACGGCGACGTCCGCCACAGCATCGCCTGCTGATTGAGCGCCGCCGACAGAAACTCTGCGAGGATGCCGGGGCCGCTGCCGGTGATGGCGAAGTAGGCAAAAAACCCAGGATGGTTCCAATGCGTGATCCCCGGCAGGATGATCTTCTCGAAGTCCCGGAAGATGTCATCGAAGGTCTCGCCGGAAACCGGGGCTTCAGAGGGGAGCTGGCTCCTGATCTCTCCCGGCGCAACCCGCGCGAGCACCGGATACCGGGAGGAGTTAGCGAGGTAGTCGGCGATCCAGTCGGCGAGGCGGTGAGCCTCGCGCCGGAACGCCTCGGGATCCATGTCGCCGAAACGGTGCGCGGTCATCAAGCACGATTGTCGGCGGCAACCGCGGATCCGGTCAACGACCCGGCGACGAACTCGGACGCGACACTAGCGTCGCGTCCCCGAAGTCCTGTTACATTCGGCCGGCGCTGCATCCCGGGGCGCGGCGTTGCTCGTCGGTTGCACACGCCCGGTATGCGCCCTCCTCGCGCCTTGCGCCGGGCGCATCGCCGCCATCTGTGTTAACAAAGACTTCCGGGATGCGACACTAGCGTTCGACGACGAGCGATGCCGGAGCGGCGAGCTTCACCGTGACGATCGATCCACTCGCGAGTGTCGCCGCATTACGCCCCCCGGCCATCACGGCAGCCGTCCCGCCGGCGGCACCAGCGGTCGCCCCGGCGATCGCTCCCTTCCCGCCTCCGAGGATGGCTCCCAGCACCGCACCGCCGATCGCGGCGCCGCCGATCTTGCGCGAGCTCTCATTGGACGGGGATTCCCCTTCCCGGTAGATCGTCTCGGTGCGGAGCGCGACCTGCCGGGTGGCGAGGACAAGGGTATGGAAGCGGACTCCCAGGCGCGCACGCTCCTTCACTTTGCCGCCGCGCTCGACCAGCGTGACGGCCCCGACGACTCTGGATCCCGCCGGGATCGCCAGCCGCCCGTCGGCATACACGTCCCGCGTGACGCGTGCGTCAACGCGGTCCTCGAGCTGCGCACGTTCACTGCTGACGGAGCTTTCCAGTTCCAGACCGATCACCGACGCCGCAGGGACGACGATCTCCTCGAAAATCGGTTCCGCGATCCTGGGCGGCGCGTCGGCCGCGATTGTCGTCTCGGCACCGACCGCGCGGTCGGCTGCGCGCGCGCTTTCGACCGCGCCGCTCGGCAACGCCGCCGCAACCGAGCCAGGGGCCTCGGTCGGGGCGGCCTGGGCGGGGCTATTCGATGAGGGTTCCGCCCTCACCCTCTCCGGCGCGCGTCGGATCGGCTGGTTCCGGGGGAATACACGGCGTCCCACGGGACGGGAGGCGGGCACGGGTTCGACCGCTACTCTTTCCGCTTCCTGCCCTTGAGGTCGCGGTTCCTGCATCTGGGGTCGCCGTTCGTGCACCTGGGGGCCGGGGCGTACCGGTTCGCCAGGCGTGACGAGCCCCTCGCTCTCGTTGACCGCCGGGGTGGCCGGCAGCAAGGACGCGGGTGCCGACACCGGCTGGGGAACCGCGGTTGCGTTCTGACGGATCGCGACGTACGAACCGCCGGCCGCGGCCGTCAGACAGCCCGCTGCGAGGATTCCAATCGCCAGAGGTCGGGGGATCATTGATCTGCTCCTGGAACTGTGCGGTTGAGCAATAGCTGTACCCTTGGAATGCGGCTTGAAACGACGTATTCTTCGATGGGGCCGCCATGTGGTGGGGACAGCCGTGTCCTCGGGTCAGGACTTGACCCACTGGGGGACGGGTGGGCACGACCAAGATTCCGTGGGTCGTCGCGGCATTACCGTTGCACCACCGACCCGTGAGTGGAGAGCATATGCGCCGGTTCCTGATCGTTCTGACCTTGTCACTGCTGCCGGCGACCGCCGGGGCCCAGTCCCTCACTGTCCGCGACGTCGTCGAGCTGACCAAGGCGGGTCTCGGCGATGAGGCACTCCTGGCACTGATCGACGTTCACCGCCCGATATTTCCGGTCGATATCGTGACGCTCAAAGGGTTGAAGGATGCCGGTGTCGCCCCGGCAGTAATCGTCGCGATGATCAAGAGCGGCCGGACCGATCCGCCACCTCCGCTCCCGCTGTCTCAGCCACTCGAGCTGCCCGCGCCCGCTTCCGCCCCTGCACAGGTCGTGGTGATCGAGCACCACGACGAACCCACTGTGCGGGAGGTCGCCGTACCAGTGCCTGTTTACGTAGCCGTGGGTCGGTCGCGCCGTTACTTCGACGATGACCGTGATTTATCGTCGCGCCACCCGGTTCATCGCCCTGCGAAGCCCGCGGAGCCTGTCTACTGGGGATGGGGAGGCAAGTTGCGTCCGGACGCGTGGAAGCCGACCGCGGCTGACGTTCAGAAGGACGCGAAGGTCCCGCGCGAGCCGCAGCGACGGTAGTCTTATTTACGTGCGATGTGCGACGTCACGAGACGTGCGATGTGCGACGTGCGGAGTCAGGC
>JACDBQ010000780.1 GCA_013694845.1 Acidobacteriota bacterium | reverse complement strand
GGGTGGGCACCTGCTGGTCGCGGGCGCAAGCGGCGACACCACACCGGAGGCGATCGCCAACGCGCAGATGGCCGAGAAGGCGGGGGCCGATGTTGCGCTCGTGCTGCCATCCGAGAAGATCGGCAAGAGCGGGGATACGGCCATGAGGACGCACTTTCTGGAGGTGGCGCGGGCCGTAGGCATCGGCGTGATCCCGTACCGGTCGCCGTACACGCTCTTCAGCCTCGACACGGTGGAGGCCCTGCTCGACCAGCCGAACATCGTAGCCGTGAAGGAGCAGACCGGTGACCTGAGGTTCATCCGGGACGCGGTGGTCAGGACGAAGAAGCGGATCCCGCTCATCCCCGCGCACGAGCGGCTGGCGCCATTCAACTACCTCGCGGGCGCCTCCGGGATCACGAGCGGGCATGCCAATTACACCGCCTCGCGCACCATCGAACTGTGGGAAATGCTCCGCGCCGGGAGAACCGACGAGGCGATGGTAATCGCTGATAAATTCGCGGAACTGGATCGGCTGCGCGCCCAGTACGGAGACGTCCTGCTCAAGGCCGGGTTGGAGCTGCGCGGGCTGGCGGGCGGTCCGCTGCGACTCAAGCCGGCGCCACTGCCAGCCGAAGGGCGCCAGGCTCTCGAGCGCGCCATGCGGGACCTGGGTGTGCTCGAACGCGTGAGCTGAACGGAATCGAAGAAGAGCCAATGGAACGGGACAAGGACGATCAGTCGACCTGGAGCCGGAGAGATGTCGTCCGCATCGGCGGGTTGGCCACGGCCGCGGGAGTCTTCGGGGGCGCTGACCTGGTCGGCGCCAGTCCCGTTGCGCAGGCACGCGCCATCCAGGGCGCGGACGTCTACACGCGGATCGGCGTCCGCCCTTTCATCAACCTGACCGGCACGCTGACCATCAACGGCGGCGCCCTGAGCCTGCCGGAGGTCAGGGATGCGGAGCACCAGGCGGCGGGCTTCGCGGTCAACATCGACGAGCTGATGGAGCGGGTCGGCGCGCGGATCGCGGAGCTCATGGGCTGTGAGGGCGCGATCGTCACCGCGGGGGCATCGGCGGCGCTGACCCACGCGACGGCGGCCTGCATTGCGGGTGCCGACCCGGAACTGATTCAGCAGTTACCGGATCTGACCGGGCTGAAAGATGAAGTGATCATCCCGCGCGAGTCGCGTAACGTCTACGACCAGGCGTTCCGCGGACTCAGTGTGCGGATGGTGGAGGTGGACACGCAGGCCGCGTTTCACGCGGCGCTCGGGCCCCGCACCGCGATGGTGGCGGTGCTGGGAACGGGCGAAGCCCGCGGACCGCTGCGGCTGGAAGAGATGGCGGCCGCAGCCCGGAAGGCCGGGGTGCCGGTCGCCGTGGATGCGGCAGCCGAGCTGCCCCAGCGACCGAACCCGTATCTCACCCGCGGCGCAGACCTGGTGGCGTACAGCGGGGGCAAGGTGATTCGCGGGCCCCAGTGTGCCGGGCTGCTTCTCGGGCGGAAGGATCTCGTGTGGGCGGCATTCATGCACAGCGCGCCCCATCACTCCTTCGGCCGGCCGATGAAGGTCGGCAAGGAAGAGATCATGGGCATGCTGACGGCGGTCGAGATGCTCATGGCCCGCGGTATCGAGGTGGACTATCGCCGGTGGCGCGCGTGGCTGCAGGAAATCAGCGACACGCTCACCCGGCTGCCCGGTGTTCGGACCGAGATCAACGATCCGGCCGGGGCGAGTCCATTCCCCACCATGATGGTCGAGTGGGACCCGGCACGCAACGGCATCACCGCCGGCGAGGTGCACGCGCAGCTGATGGACGGCGACCCGCGGATCCAGTCTCATGCGTCGGGTGATGGCTACTCGTTTCGCGTCCGGCCGGCCGCGATGAAGCCGGGTGACGCGGCGCTGGCCGGCCGACGGATCGCCGAGGTGCTCGCGAAGGCACCGGCGGGCGTCACGGAGAAGGGGCTGGCGCGTCCCGTCGCGGACCTCTCGGGACGCTGGGAGGTGGACCTGGAGTACACCAGGGGCAAGGCCAGACACCGGCTCTTCCTCGAGATGAACGGCAACAAGCTCGAAGGCACTCACACCGGCCGAAGCCTGGACGGCCCGCTGAGCGGGACAGTCGATGGTGAACGGGTCCGCATGCGGAGCAGCCTGCCGTACGAGGGTTCCGACGTCGGGTTCGTATTCGAGGGACAGGCCGGGGAGCAGAGCATGCAGGGCGAAGTGAGCCTCGGGGAGTACGGAACAGCCCGCTGGACGGCACGTCGCCTGAAGACCGGAGAGGCCTGAGATGAAGCTTCAGCCCGAAGGGACGTCGCGTCGCGGGTTTCTCGGGAGCGTCGGTATGGCGGCCGGACTCGCAGTCGTCCCGCTGGCGGCCGTGCCACGAGCCCGGGCCACGGGCAAGCTGCCAGTCTTCGCGCGAGGGGTCTCCATGGAAGAAGTCACCGACGACGGGAGTTCGGAGTGGAAGGATCTGCACTCCCGCGCTCAGCAGGGAGGCGTCCACGTCGGCGCGCGGCCTAAGGGATAGGGGGCGACTGTGCACGCGCGAACCGCCCTCGCCTTCGTCGCTCTGCTGCTGTCAGGAACCTTCCTGATCTCCAGCGGCGGCGCCCCTCCGGAGCACGCCCTTCAGGCATCGCCAGGCACCCAGCCTCCCATGTTCGTCATGGATGCCCACACCCACATGATCAACAGGCAGCTCTACCTGGGTGGCGACCTCGGTGACACTTACAAGGACGGCCAGGTTGATCTCCCGCGTATCCGGGCCGGCGGCGTCAACGCCATCTTCTTCAGCCTGTACTCGCTCGAACCGTATTACCCGCATCGGTATGAGCTCAAACACACGCTGCAATTGCTCGAACTCTCGCTCCGGCAGATCGAGAAACATCCCGATCAGATCGCACTGGCGCTGAACGCCTCGGATATCGAGCGGATTGCCGCGCAGGGGAAGATCGCCGCCTTTCTCGACCTTGAAGGGGCCTACGACCTGGACGGCGACCCGCTGACGCTTCAGGCACTCTATCGTCTCGGCCTGCGCTCCCTGATGCTCCCGGCCCACAATCAGCACAGCAACTTCGCCGACTCCTGCTGCGAAGTTCCGCGGTGGAACGGGATCAACGAGCGTGGGCGTGAGCTGATCCGCGAGATGAACCGCCTGGGGATGATCATCAACGTCGCCCACGGATCCACCGAGACCATCCTGCAAACGGTGGAGGCGAGCGAGGATCCGGTTCTCTATTCCCATGGTGGTTACCGGCACGTGGTGGACATCCCGCGCAACATCAGCGACGAAGCCGCGAAAGCGATCGCGGCCAAAGGCGGGGTCATCGGCCACCAGATCGGCAATTCGATGAACAATCCCAGGGACTTCGCGCGGCGCCAGGACGAGGCGCGCAGGAAGGGCACGGCTCCAGGACTGCTCACCACGCTCGCTCCGCCGAGCCGGTCGAGCCCTCCGCCGTCGCCGACGACGTTCGACGAACTGAACCGGCAGATGGCCAGCCGCCAGCCGGGCGGGCCGCGCCCCGTCCCGCCGGACGTCCGGATGACGGTCGACGAACTGGTGGACGTGATCGACTACGCCGTCCGGCTGGTCGGGGAAGACCACGTTGCGATCGGTGCCGACTTCGACGGCGGCGTCCCTCCGCCTCACGGGATCGAAGACATCAGTGACTACGCGAAGATCACCGAAGCCCTCGTCCGCAAGGGCTACGGTGATCAGCGGATCAGGAAGATCATGGGGTTGAACCTCCTGCGACTGATCAGCACGTGACGGAGAAGTCACCCCTCTGAGGACCGCCTCAGTTCGCCGACAAGGAGACCGCAAAATGAGTCGACGCCTCGTGCTCGTGGGGGCCATCTGGCCTGGCGACAAACTCCTGGTCTGCGAGCTGACCCTTCGCGACGGACGCGTGCAGTGGGATCTCAACGGCCGTGCCGGTCAGGACTGGAAGACAGTCTCGGGCAACAATTAACCAACGCCAGCGTCCGACGGGCAAAAGGTCAAGGAGGTCGTATGTCGAACAGCAGCAAGCGAAGGGACTTCATCCGCAGCGCCGTCAAGGCCGGCGGCATGGCCGGCATGGCCGCCATGGCCCTGTCGGTTCCCGCCCGCGCCCAGGGAGGCAAGGTCGAGAGAACTCCGGCGGGCGCACGGGTGGGCAATCTGGTCTTCACGTCCGGCCTGACAGGCGTGATCAAAGACGCACCGAATAATTCGGGCGGCACGATCGAGGAGCAGACGCGGAACATCCTCGAGAAGCACAAGGCGAACCTTGCGGCGGCGGGAACCTCCCTCGACAACGTGCTGAAGGTGACGGTGTTCATGGCCGACATCCGCAACGACAAGCCGGGCATGAACAAGGTCTACGCCGAGTACTTCACGAACGCGCGCCCCTCACGAAGTGCCGTCGGCGTCGATTTTCCGGATGATCAGACCAGGATCGAAATCGAAATGATCGCGTGGGTACCGTGAAGAGCTGCGCCGGATTCCCGCATCGACACTGGCCGACGCGGTCGATGAGGTAGTGGGCAGACCGGGTTACATGTCGAGCGCCATTTCCGTGTCCAGGCCGGCCAGATCACAGCGGTGATCCGGCGCGCCCTGGAAATGGAGGAAGTTGGCCCCTCCAGTCTGCCGCCGGGTGCTCCTCAACGCGCCGGCGTGCGCGCCACCCGAAAGCCGATGTCGTCGCGCCGGTAATCGGGCACGTCCCGGTAGCGCCTCGAGCAACGGTTGCGCAGGGCATCATGCGCGAAGCTCCCGCCGCGCCGGACCTTCATGCGGCCAGATGCCGGGCCGGCGGGGTCATCCACGCGGCCGCCCGGGTAACGCCGTACCAGTCCTCCACCCACTCGAACAGGTTCCCGTGCATGTCGTGAAGCCCCCATGCATTCGGCGCCTTGAGGCCGACGGATGCGTCTCGCCGCCGGAATTGTTGTGATACCAGGCCATCGCATCGAGGTCACCGGCGAAGTCGCCGGTCGACCCGGCGCGGCAGGCGTACTCCCACTCGGCCTCGGAGGGGAGGCGGTACCGATAGCCGTCGTTCCGCTCGTTCAGCTTCTGGATGAACCGCTGAACGTCGTCCCAGGAGACCTGCTCGACCGGCCGGCCGGCGCCTTTGAAGGCAGCGGGATCAGCCCCCATGACCGCCCGCCACTGTGCCTGCGTGACTTCGTACTTCCCGAGCTCGAAGGGTCGGGTGATCCGCACCTCGCGCACCGGGTACTCGCGGCCGTCGCCATCCTCCCGTCCCATCGCAAACCGGCCTGCGGGGATGTTTACGAATTTGAGTTCATGCGCTGACGGCCGGTCGACCTTCCCGGCGACCGGGGCACGAGGGGTGCGCGCGAGACGGAAGCCGACGACGAAATAGCTCTTGTCGGGGGCGGCCTGGTTCCGGTAGCCCGTGCGGCACAGTGAGGGATAGCCGTGCGCCCAGCTGCCCCCGTGAAACACCCGGCCTTCGCCCGACGCCGGGCCCCGGGGGTCGGTTACTTCTCCGGCAGGATAGCTGCCGAACCAGTCCTGGACCCACTCCCACACGTTGCCCTGCATGTCGTGCAGACCCCACGCGTTGGGCTTCTTCGTTCCGACCGCGTGGGTCTGGCCGAGCGCGTTGTTGCCGCACCAGGCGGCGGCGTCCAGCGCCTTGGCATCGTCGTCGGCTTCGGCCCCGCCGGCCCGGCTGGCGTACTCCCATTCCGCCTCGGTCGGCAGCCGATACGCATAGCTGCCCTGGCGCTCGTTGAGGCGCCGGATGAACGCCTGCGCGTCCGTCCACGACACGCGTTCGACGGGCCGATCGGCTGCCCGGAAGTGGCTTGGGTTCTGCCCCATGACAGACTCCCATTGCGCCTGCGTGACTTCGTACTTGCCCAGCTCGAAGGAGCGGCTGATCCTGACGCGATGCGCGGGCTTTTCGCGATAGGCGCCAGTGTCGAGGCCGCGCACGAACTCCCCCGGCGGAATGGAGACGAACTCCATCCGAAGATCCGCATCCTCCGCTCGCGCCGCACCTTGTCCGCCCGTATAACCGGTCGCCAGGAACAACGGCACTGTCAGGATCGCGAAACGCAGGAACATCGAGGCATTCTCCTGGCGATAGCGACGCCTCTCGGGCGCCCGGTGAGCCTGCGCTAACGGTAGTTGGTGTACGACCCTGCCTGCAACCAGTCAGTCCGGCTCAAGCCCTCGCTGTCCCAGACGATCCGACCTTCGCGCATGGTCATGACTGCCCGCATGTTGCGGTCGCCTCGGAGGCGGGCGAGGCCGGCGTCCAGAAAGCCGAACTGGCCCTGCTGGATCTCGATGACGGCCAGATCCGCGAGACCCCCTTCGCGCAGGGTGCCCAGCTCGGGACGCTTCAGCGCACGCGCCGGCCGTGCCGTGACGCGGTCCACCAGCTCCTCCACGGGCACGCCCATATTCAGGAACTTGGAGAGCGTCGTCATCAGGTCGGCCCGGGGCAGCAGAAGGCTGGTCTTGTCCATGGCGGTCGAGAGCGTGTCGGGCAGGAACCCGGCCCGCACCGCCGGAACCGCCAGCCGGAACCAGAAGCCCTGCGTGCCATGACCCAGATCGAACAGCACGCCCCGGTCCCGTGCCAGTTTCAGCGTATCGTTCAGGGCGCCATTCGCGTCGAGCACCGGTGTCCCGGGGCCGAAGGTGTGCGTCACAAGGTCCCCGGCGCGCAACCGCCCGAGGACGAGCTCACGGTACTCGAACCCGGCGTCCTCCTGGTACTCCACGAGCGCCGGGCCCTTGATCGATTCGGCGGCCTGCAGGCTCCGGTTGAGCCCTTCGCGGCCGGCGCCCCGCAGGTGCGGGCTCCGGATCCCCACGATCGTCTCCGTGTGACGGCGGGCCATCTGGACCGCGTCGTCCACGCGGAGGTCGGCGGGATCCGCCTGCCCCTGGCCTTCGAGCATGCCGGCGCCGACGATATTGAGGAACGCGAGCACGCGGACGCGTGACTGATCGATGACGAGGGTCTTGAACGATTCGAAGTTCCTCCACCCGGTGCTGCCGCCGTCCACGACCGTGGTGACGCCGTGACGCAGCGCGTTGTGATCGGGATTCACGTTCCGCCAGTCGGTCCGCGGATCCCCATCGCGGAAGACCGCCTGCGAATTGACGTAGGCATGCAGGTCGATGAGGCCGGGTGTCACGTAGTAGGCGCTGAGGTCGATCACCTGTTTGGCGTGCTGCGCGGGCAGGCCGGTGCCGAACCGCACGACACGATCCCCGGCAATGGCGATGTCCATTCGACCGTTGCGACCGCCGGCCGGATCGATGACGTGGCCGTTCCTGAGCAGGTAGTCATAGATCGGCTCGCTCTGCGCGAGCGGCCTGCCCGACACCGCCGCCAGGAGACAGATGCCGGCGAGGGCCAGACCAAGGGGCAGTGTTCGTGTGCGGGCCATCTATCGAGTCCTCCCGTAAGCGCCGGGCGCATCCCAGTTCGGAAACGCGAGCCCGTCGCGGTCGTACACGATTTCCCCGGCCCTCACGGTCAGCACGTTCAGCAGGCGGCGGGTGCCCAGTCGCTTCTTGTTCAGGGCGTCATGGAATGAAAACACGCCCTCCTGCATCTGCAGCACGGCGACATCGGCGGTGCGCCCTTCGCCGAGCGTGCCGATCTCGGGGAACCGGTTGATGGTGCGGGCCGGGGTGACGGTGGCGCGGTGGATCGTCTCGCGCAGCGGCATGCCGAGCAGCAGCAGCTTCGACATCGCGTTGGGCATGTCGGACTGCGTGCTCATGATGCTGCCGGCGTGCAGATCCGTGCTGATCGTATCGGGGGGGAAGCCCTGCGCCATCGCGCGATCGGCGACGGGCCACAGGAAGCTGCCCCCGCCGTGGCCGAGATCGAAGATGACCCCTCGCTTGCGCGCCTCGTGCATGTAGGGCTGGACCTTGTCCGTCCTCCGATCCAGGATCTCGACGTGACGGTCGTTGTAAAAGTGCGTGTGGATGTCACCGGGCCGCATCTTCTCCAGCACCTTGGTGCGGGTGTCCCGACCCGTCCAGCTGAGGATCGAGTTGTCGAGGATGACCGGCTTGTTCGCCAGGCGGCCCGCT
>JACDBQ010000765.1 GCA_013694845.1 Acidobacteriota bacterium | reverse complement strand
TGCCCGCGGCGACCGGCAGGTCGCTCGCGAACACGATATCGCCCGAAATGTCAGACCCTGGGAAGTTTCGCGCCAGCCGCTGCAATGCCACACCGGCGTACGACCGCCAGCCGGTGAAGGGCGCGGGCGGGTCGGACGGGTCAATCGTGCACCGCTCGCCCGTACGCGCGTCGGTGACGGTGAGCGCCCCGTCGGTGCGCGGGCCTGCGACCACCGCCATGCCGCGCGGCACGGCGGCGACCAGGGTGCGGCCACCCGCGTAGTCGGTGTGCTTTCCGAAGACCTCCAGCCGGCCGGGGACCCACCATGCATGCGCCGGCGGGCTGCCGACGATCTGTCGAAAGGCCGAGAGGACTCGTTGATAGAGCGCTGTCTTGGCCAGGACATCGGCCGGATCGAGTCCGCCGTCCGCGAGGCGCTCCGCCAGAAGCCGCCCCGTCACGGCCGGGGGATCACGCCTTCGAGGCGCCTGGTCACCTCGGCAGCGTCGGCGCGCGTGGAGAGGTCGAGCACCGGCCCACACGCGGGCAGTCCCTTGAACTCAACGCCGCGCTCGATCGCCAGCGCCACCGCGGCAGGCAGCTCGAGCTCACCGCGGGGCGACCTGTTCACGTCGCGACACGCCTCGAAGACTCGCCGGTCGAATCGCCAGCAGTTCATGCTGACAAGGATGCGCCCGCTCGATGCCGCCACCACCCGCGGGGAAGGCTTCTCGACGATCCCCCTGAGATACCCCTTGTCGTCGACATCGAGAAGCGCGAACGACCAGACCCGCGCTTCAGGAATGTTGCTGGACCGGACAAGATCGCCTCGCTCGAAGATCGGCAGCCCGGGTTGGTCGAGCGCAGCCAGCGCGCTCAGCACACCGGCCGGGTACACGTTGTCGGCATTCATCGCCAGAAACGGCACACCCGCGGCCCATTGTTCGGCGGCCCGCACTGCGTCCGCGGTGCCGAGCACGTCCGGCTGCACGATGAAGTCGAGGTCGAGACGCGTCGGGGGAGCCTCGGCGCGGTAATACCGCGCCAGTGCCTCGTGGTCCGGAGCGACGATCAGGCCCACGTGGTGGATGCCGGCGTCAGCGATTGCGCTGAGCACGTAGTCGAGATACGGCCGGCCGCCGACCGGCAGCGTGGCTTTGCTGCCGGCGTCGGCTGCGCGCCGCTGATCCTCCGGGAGGTGGGCGCTCGGGTCCAGAGCACGCATACGCGTGCCCAGGCCGCGTGCGAGCACGATCGCCCTGGTCGTGCTCATCCTGCGGACGCAGACGCATCGGTACGCGAAGAGGCCCCCAGTCTGGACAGCGCCCAGACCAAGGTCGCGGTGCCCGCTGCGGCCACGCCGAGCCCAATCAATCCCGCGCCCTGACGACCGAGCAAAAGGTGGCCGACGCCGAACAGCGCGCCGTAGACGACCGCCACGCCCCCAAGCCACCCCGCGAAAGCCGTCCCGAGCTCGTCAGGCGGTGGTGCGTCCGGACACTCCGCTCGGATCGCAGCCCACCCCGGGCCCGCCGGCCGGGCCAGCCGGTAGAACTGACGCAACGTCTCACGGTTCGTCGGCCTGGTCCACAACGCCGTGCCCAGCCAGGTCAGCGTGGTCACCGCGATCACGATGAGCAGACTGACGTGACTGGGGATGGCGAGGCCGCGGCGCTGCGCGACGAACAGCGCCGCCGCGAGCAGGAAGGAGCTCGCCATCGCGGCGATCTCGCTCCACGCGTTGATTCGCCACCAGAACCAGCGCAGCAGATAAAGAAGCCCTGTGCCGGCGCCGACCGAGAGGAGAAGTTCGAAGCTCGATCTCGCCGTGTCCAGCACGAGGGTGAACAGGCCGGCAGCGAGCATCAATAAGGCGCTCGTGATCCGCCCTGCCAGCACGTAGTGCCCCTCATCCTTCTCCGGACGCACGAACCGCCGGTAGAAGTCGTGAATGACGTACGACGTGCCCCAGTTCAGGTGCGTCGAAATCGTCGAGACGTAGGCCGCGAGCAGCCCCGCCACCATCATTCCCATCAGCCCTGATGGAAGAAAGGTCAGCATCGCCGGATACGCCATGTCGTGGCCGAGAAGCCGGGCGTCGACGTGCGGCAGTGCGCGTCCGATATCAGCCACCGTGGGAAAGACCAGCATCGAGCAGAGTGCCACGATGATCCACGGCCAGGGTCGGAGCGCGTAGTGCGCCTTGTTGAAGAGCAGCGTCCCGCAGAGCGCGTCGCGCTCGCTCCGCGCGGCCAGCATGCGTTGCGCGATGTAGCTGCCG
>JACDBQ010000763.1 GCA_013694845.1 Acidobacteriota bacterium | reverse complement strand
GTCGTCGTGTTACGTCGAGCGGCGCGACAAGCTCGCACGGGGGGGTGCGCTCGACGGCGCCGGCAAGCGTGCGGCCTTTGCCCTCTTCTACGGGCCGCAGCATTTCCTCATCACCCGCGAAATCATGCGCGCGATCGGCCCGGCCCCGCATACCCGCGTGATCGACCTGGGGTGCGGGACCGGGTCGGCCGGATCGGCGGTCGCGCTCGAAACCGGCGGCGCGGTGATCGAGGGGTGCGACCTGCACCCCTGGGCCGTGCGCGAAGCGAACTGGACGTATGACATGTTCGGACTCCGCGGCCGCGCAACGATCGCCAACATCGTGAAAGCCCGGATCGACGCGGCATCCGGGGCACTCGTGCTGGCGGCCTATGCCGTCAACGAGCTCGCGGCGGAAGCCCGCGGTCCACTCCTCGATCGCTTGAAGGCCGCGCACATCCGCGGCGCGTCCATCCTGGTGATCGAGCCGATTGGCCGGCGCACGAACCTGTGGTGGCCCGGGTGGACGGAGGCCTTTACCGCGGCCGGCGGACGCGACGACGACTGGCGATTCCGGGTACCGCTGCCACCTCGCCAGCGGCTCCTCGCCAAGGGCGCCGGGCTGGACCCTCAGGAGCTCACCGCCCGCAGCCTGTATCTGCCCGGGACGCTGTCCCTTTCGGAGTAGAATCCTCGGACGCGCGGAGCCGCCAGCCTGCCGCCGCGCAGGACCGACATCTCAATGAGTCAATCGCCGAGCCCCCCCCCGCCGCCACGTCGCGGCCTGTCACTGACCACCCAGATCTTCATCGGCCTTGCCGTTGGTGTGGTCGTCGGGGGGATCGTGGACGCGGTGAATCCGGCCTGGGCGGTTTATTTTCGCCCGTTCAGCCAACTCTTCCTGCGGCTGATCAAGATGATCATCGCGCCGCTGATTTTCGCGACACTGGTCGCAGGGATCGCCGGTGCGGGTCATTTCAAGGTCGTCGGGCGGATGGGCCTGAGGGCCATTGTCTACTTCGAGATCGTCACGACGTTGGCGCTCATCATCGGGTTGCTGGCCGTGAACATCTCGAGACCCGGGGACGGGGTCAACCTGCCGATCGGGGCGGGATCCGAGATCACCGCGAAAGCCCAGACGTGGGATCAGATCCTGCTCCACGTCATCCCCGAGTCGGTGTTCGATGCCATGGCCCGAGGGGACGTGCTTCAGATCGTCGCCTTCAGCATCCTCTTCGGAATCGCGCTCGGGATGATCGGCGAGAAAGGGCGCCCCGTCATCACCTGGTGCGAAGCGGTGGCGGAGACGATGTTCAAGTTCACGAACATCGTCATGCACTACGCCCCGATAGGGGTCGGCGCTGCGATCGCCTACACCGTCGGTCACGGTGGACTGGGCGTGCTCTACAACCTGGCCTGGCTGGTCGTGACGCTGTACGTCGCGCTCGCGGTTTTCATCCTGGTGGTGCTGCTGCCGATAGCACTGATCTTCCGCGTTCCGATCCGGAAGTTCGTCAAGGCGGTGAAGGAGCCGGCGATCATCGCCTTCTCCACGACGTCGAGCGAGGCGGCCCTGCCCCGCGCGATGGAGGTGCTCGAGCGCCTCGGTGTTCCCCGGCGGATCGTGTCCTTCGTGCTGCCGCTCGGCTACAGCTTCAATCTGGACGGCACGACCCTGTACCTGTCGCTTGCGGCGGTGTTCGTTGCGCAGGCGGCCGGCGTCGAGCTGACGATCGGCCAGCAGATCACGATGATGTTGACCCTGATGCTGACCAGCAAGGGCGTCGCCGGTGTGCCGCGGGCATCGCTGGTGATCCTGGCGGCGACTTTGGCGTCGTTCGGTTTGCCACTCGAAGGGGTCACGCTGATCCTCGGGGTAGACGAACTGATGGACATGGCCCGCACGATGACCAACGTGATCGGGAACTGCCTGGCGACGGTCGTCATCGCCAAGTGGGAAGGTGAGTTCGTCGAGGCGAGCGATGCCGAGCTCGAGCTCGCGGCCGCGCGTGGCGAGATCTGAGGGACCTGATGCCGTTGGGGCTGTCGCCGCACCAGAAGGGGCGGCTGAAGGTCTGGTTCTTCGAGGGAGCGCGGGAGCCCGAAGGGCCTCACGCTCACCCCGCACACGTCCACCAATCGGCCTGGTGGAAGGTGATGTGCCTCACGGGCGTCGACTATTTCTCGACCCTCGGCTATCAGCCTGGCATCGCCTACCTGGCCGCGGGTGCGCTCTCGCCACTGGCGACGCTCGTCCTGGTGCTCCTGACCCTCTTCGGCGCGCTGCCGATGTACCGGCGGGTCGCCGCCCTCAGCCCTCACGGTCAGGGGAGCATCGCGCTGCTCGAAGAGCTGCTGCCGCGATGGCGTGGCAAGGCGCTGGTGCTCTGCCTGCTCGGATTTGCCGCGACCGGCTTCATCATCACGATCACCCTGTCGGCGGCTGACGCCACCGCCCACGTCATCGAGAATCCGCTCGTCCCGGAGTGGCTGCGCCATCCCATCCTGCTCACCCTCGCGTTGCTGACCGCGCTCGGGGCCGTCTTCCTGAAGGGCTTCCGCGAAGCTGTCGGCCTGGCCGTCCCGATCGTCATCGTCTACCTGGCGCTGAACGCCGTGGTGCTCGGCTGGGGAATCCAGCATCTGTTTGCTCATCCCGAACTATTCGGCCGGTGGACCGACGCGGTGTGGGCAGCAGAAAGCAACCCCGCCCTGATGATCGTGTCGGTCTTTCTGATGTTTCCGAAGCTTGCCCTCGGTCTCTCCGGATTCGAGACCGGCGTGGCGGTCATGCCCCTCGTGCAGGGAGACCCGGGCGACTCGCCGGAACGACCGGCTGGCCGGATCCGGAATACGAACAAATTG
>JACDBQ010000748.1 GCA_013694845.1 Acidobacteriota bacterium | reverse complement strand
ATCCCGCAGCGGACGGCGCCCAACCAGAGCATCCTGGGAGGGACCTTCGGCACGTATACCGCCGTCGCCGCGCCGCGCGCCATGCAGTTTACGGCCCAGTACGATTTCTAGAGGTCGCTCTCAGGCTCGAACAGAACGGCCGGCGATCGGATCGATCTCGATCGCCGGCGTGACTCTGATCCCCGCACATACTCCCCGCCGCCATCGCGCTGTCGTACGCCGAGCGGATCGCGACAAACATGGCGGGGTCGACGTCCCGGATCCCGCGCCCATGATCGCGTGGGCGAACTCGTGGACGAAGAGGTGTTCGCCCCAGTAGCGCGTGCCGAGATGACCGGAATCCCACTGGCGTCCGCGTACTTCGTGTTGAAGGAGCCGAGCGACTTGGACCCGGGGGACCGGTCCGATGTTCGCCTTAACGCAATCGGAAACACGCTCCACCGGACGGCCGGTCGAATGCCGCTGTTGCTCACGGTCCCGGCGGTGACGTTCGGCCAGGGCCCGCGCGTCCGCCTCAGTCCCCTTGTGGGCGCGCGGCCTGAGTCGATGTCTCGGGGTTCAGCGAACCCCGAGGACAAGCAGCAGGAGGGAAAGCTCGAAGGCAATCAGTGCTGCGATCCAGCCCACTTGACCGCGCACTCGCGTGACGGAAGCCTCCGTGGACCGGTGATTCACGTGGGCAAAACACAGGAGAAGAACCGCGAGACCTGCGACCGCGACCGAGAGCGCCGAGAGCTCGACGACCGCCGAGACGGGCAATAGCCCACGCCGCCCTATGCTCGGTACCCATCGCAGCGCCGCAGCGATGAGAATCCCCGCTGTGAACCTGACGACGATGCCCGCGCCAATCGCCGCGGGGATCGCCACCACCAGCGCGCGGATGCCACTGCCACTCAGCGAAGACACGTAAAGGCTGATGCTGGTCAGGACCAGCACGCTGATCGTTGTCGGCCACACCCGGATCACGAGCTCCAGGGATGTGACAGCCATGATCAGCAGCGGCAGTCCCATGCCCAGTCCCAGCGAGAGCGTCATCGCGACTCCGGCCTTGACCACCCACTGAATCCGGGCCGGCAGCGGCAGCATCAATTGCGACTGTACGGTGCCGAACTGCCGCTCTTCGGCGCTCGCCATTGACCCCAGGAGAAATGCCAGGCTGCCCGAGTAAACAATCGTGAGCGGCATGACCACTTCGGCCACGCGGGCCGGCTCGAACGTGTCGATCGCGGCAATTGCGAAGATGCCGAGCAGAAACAGGCCGGCAAGGAGGAAAGACATCTGGTGAATGTGCAGTTCCTTGGTCACCAGGCACCAGATCGGATGCCGCCGTTGCAGGGTCGCCGGAACCGTGCGGCCGGCGCCACGCAGCCAGCCCAGGGCGTTGACCTCGGCACCGCGTCCGTCGATCGCCTCGAGACGCGCGAACATCCACCAGCTGGCGACCGCGCATACCGCCCAGAGGCTCAGCATCACTCTCCAGAACAGGATCTCCCGGAATCTGTCGATGGCGACGGCATTCTCGGGCCCGAACGTCGCCACGCCCACCAGTTCAGCACCGACCAGGGTCAGCCCCGGCAGCGCGATGGTAAAGACGATCCCCGCGATCGAGCTTCGGCACAGCATCGTCAAAGCGGGGGCCATGAACAGCCCACATAAACCCACCAGCAGAAGTACATCGCCGGTCGAGGGCGAACGCAGCTGGTCTCGTCCAGCCAGGGCCTGGGCTGCGGCAAGCGCGAGCGCTCCCAGCAACGCGGCGAGAACGCCAAGCTTCACCAGGTAGATGCGCCGGCGCCCGAGCGGTTGCGACAGCAGCGTGCCAAGGGTCCGGTGGGTAAATTCGTGGCCGACCGAGTGGGCGCCGATGACGATCGATCCCAATCCGAACCCGAGCAGCGCGACCACGATGAAGCCAGACTGCTCCATCATGCCGGCGGCAACAATAGCGACGGTGCATGCCAGCGCGGTAGGAAACAGGGCCCGGAGCTCCTTTATGCCGGTTGCGACGAGTGCGGCGCGCATCATGCGATCACGGCAGGCGACTGCAGGGTGGAGACGAAGATCTCCTCGAGGCTCAGCCCTTCGACAGTGACTGCCTCCGGACCGTGCGCGCGGAGACGCTCGATCACCTCGGCGCCGTTGCCATCCGCCAGGATCTCGAGCTCACGACCGTTTCGGCGGAGCACGAGAGCGCTGCCGAGCTCGAGGCCGGCAGGAGTCGTGCTGAAGCGCGCATGAATCCGCTGGTAACGGTCGCGCGCGACGTCCGCCTCGAGGGTGAGCACATCACGCCCGGCATCGATGATGGTGAACTCGTCGATCAGCCCCTCGAACTCCGAGATCAGGTGCGTCGACACGAAGACGGTCCTGCGTCCGGGATCCCCCTCCTGGTAGGCGCCGATGACGGTCTGGATGAACTCGCGCCTGACGATCGGGTCGAGTCCCGATGTGGGCTCGTCGAGCACCAGCAGCTCGGGCTCTGGGCACACCGCGGCGACCAGGGCGACCTGCGTCCGTTGCCCTTTGGAGAGATGGCTGGTCTTCTGCCGCACGTCGAGGCGGAACTGGCTCACGAGCGCCGCCTCGGTCGCGCGGTTCCACCGGGATCGGAACGCCGCAAAGTAATCGAGCGTCTGCCGGACCGTCATCCAGGGATAGAACGCCACGTGATCGGGCACGTACGCGAGCCGCGACTTCACGGCGACTTCGTCGGCCCGCGGATCGAACCCGAACACGCGGGCTTCCCCGCTCGTGGGCCGGACCAGGTTCAAGAGGCACTTGATCGTGGTCGTCTTGCCGGCGCCGTTGCGGCCGAAGAAGCCGTAGCATCGTCCGGGCCGGACTTTTAGATTCAGGCCGTTCACCGCGTCGGTGCGTCCGAACCGCCGCACCAGCTGGCGCACGTCGATGGCGAGAGGGTCCTGGCTCATATGGTTAGGCATGGGCGGAGCGCTTCCGGTCCAGCGCGTCGAATCGTTCTTCGGCGAGCCGGATGAAGTCCGGCTTGTCGATCTGGAGATGGTGCGCGTGGACGACAGCGTCATCGATGCGTTCGGCGACCAGCTTGCGCCGGACGTCCTTCCGCAGGGGGGACGCCCCCTGGCGGACAAAGCAGCCCTTGCCGGCCACCGTCTCGATCACGCCCTGGCTTTCGAGCTCGGCGTACGCCTTCGCGATCGTGTTTCGATTGACGCGCAGCTCCTCGGCGAGCGGACGGATCGACGGCAGCGATTCACCCGCCTGAATGGCGCCCGAAGCCGCCGCCACCCGGACCTGGTCGACGAGCTGCAGGTAGACGGCTTTACCCGCCTTGAAGTTTAGGTGGAATCGCATTCAACTGTCATATGACAGTATGACAGTTGCCGTGGGTTGTCAAGCGCCCCGCCCACCCGGTCCGCACCGTGATCGTTCCACGTGTATGCTCGTCTCAGCACCATGACGCTGGTCTTTTACGACGGCGCCTGCGGCCTGTGCGACCGGTTCGTGCAGTTTCTCCTGGCCCGCGATCCGGCCGGACGAATCCGCTTCGCTCAGTTGCAGGGGGAGCTCGCGCGCCGGGAGCTCATCCCATCCGGTCACGATCCAGCGGATCTTGATTCGGTGTTCGTCGTTGCCGGCTGGCAGACATCGCGGCCGCAGGTGCTGACCCGTTCCCGCGCCGTGCTCCACGCGATCGGAATGCTGGGCGGCTTCTGGACCGTGGCGGCCGGCCTGGCCGGCCTCGTTCCGCAGGCGATCGCCGATCGCGCCTACGCGCTCATCGCCCGTCGTCGCTATTCGCTATTCGGCCATTTCGATGCGTGCCCGCTACCGCGTCCCGAATGGCGCAACCGGTTCCTCGACGAGAGCGGGTCGAGAAGCTCCATCCATAAAGCTCAGAACGCAGAAACTCCGAAGCCGTAAGAACCTAGAGCCCGTTGGAACCCCGTGGAACCTCCTGGAACCCCCAGGAACCTTTACGCTCCTCCG
>JACDBQ010000740.1 GCA_013694845.1 Acidobacteriota bacterium | reverse complement strand
CCGGGCCGTGTCAACGACTTTGAGACAACCTGACTTTGTATTTACTGTAGCGACTCCACGCGGTTGACGAACACGATCGACCGAGGCTCCACGAGGGCTGCAGCGCGGTGAATCACCCAGTACTTTTTGTCGATACGCCGCGTGTGCAGAGAGCCCAGACGTCGTCTTGATTGAAGACTCTTCCGTTGTGTTCGAAGGTGAGTGAGTCTGCGACTGGTGTGAAGCGGATCCTGGTCGCCCCGGCGTCTATCGCGTTTTGCACCAGCTCTGCCAGGTATATCCAAGGGACATGGAATACGACCTGTAGATCTTTCAGAGCTCCGCGGCCTCAGTCATCGCCGTAGAACTCCAGGTTCTTGGCATGTACCTCCTGTACAAACGCAACTGCGCTGTCGGTGGCCTTGGACATCGAACGCCTTCGGGATGTCGGTGCCGTCATTGTTGATTGGCTTCACAGTATTTTCCCTTATTCCGCCATCGCGGACGGGTCGCTCAGGGTGTTGAAGAACATCATCGCGGTGCCCTTTATCGCCGGAATCAGGACTTGGGTAGCTCCTCGAACGCCTTCGAACCAGAACCGGCGCTTCGCGAATCGCACGGTCTATGAAGAATTCAGTTCTCGATCACGACTGCGAAGCGGGGTCATGAAGGCTTCCCGACGGCTCGTAGAGGTCGATGAAGACCGGCAAGAATAATTTGTGAACTCTTTCTCTTAAGGGATGCTGCGCGGGCAGGCCGATGCGTTCATCTTGGGCCTTGATCGCGGACTGCCAACCAACTTCGTCCTTCGGGCAGTCACGCCCGGCCGTGAAGTCGCCAGTGAAATACACAAAGAGAAGGTGGGCACGTATGTTGTGCGATGCAAGGAACTGCAACACTGCCAGTCGATTGCAGAACTGGTAGTAGCCATTCAGCCAATCGTGCGAAGCATCTACGCCGAGCGCCCGTTTCGTCGCTTCGAGCGCTGCACGGATCTGGTTCAATCCTCCTTCGACTTTGGCCGCGCAATTAGATGCGATCTCGCCGCAGTGGCCTTTTGCTTCGACAAGGAGCCGCTCGTCGCGTCCGTCCACATCGATACGCGCAACTGCGTCCCAGTTCTGGACGCCGGCGCGGTGGGGCCAGATCTCGCGCCACTCGGTCTGGATGACAGGATCGTTGAGAAAATCGAGCCCTTTCCACTCGGCATCGATTCGGCCCCGGTCCGGGTGCTGTGTGGGGAAATCGAGCCAATCGACACGCCTCGCACCGGTCGTCGCTTGGATTCGATCGTTCAGTTCACTGCGGTGGCGACCGAGATATGAGAGCAGGTGCCACTCGCTGCCATAGCCGTAACCGATTTTACTCATGAGGCAATCACTGGTCTGTCCGCACATTGACGACTGAAACGCCGGCTACCTGACAGCCGACCCTCCGCAACGCGGTTCGATACGCCTCCAACTGCGCTACGTAACGACCATCCTCCATAGAGCGATCCGTCTTGTAGTCCACGACCTGCCAGCCCGCTTCGGAGTCGAACAGGAGATCGATCACACCGTTCGTAAGTCGGCCTTGATCCGTCATCGTGAACGGGGTCTCCACAGACCTGATGTGGCTCTGCGCAACGGACCAGAAATCGGCTCTAGCGGCGCGTTCGACTGTCTCGAGCGCCTCGTCGAGGACCGCTCGCAGCTGTGGCTCTTCCACAGTAAGCCACATCGCAAGTCGCCGCAGATCCTCCCGACTGGCGTTCTTGTGCCGCATCGCATGCTCGAGCAGGCCGTGGATCAACGTCCCCCACGCCATCCCGGCGTCGGCGCGGTGGCTCGGCGTGTCCTGCGTGACGACTTGAGTTGCATCATCAGACTCAGCCGGTTCTGCGGCGCCGGTCATCTTCGCTATGTGCTTCGCTTCGGCGGTGACGGACGTAATCGACCACGACGGGGGCGTCACGGCATCCTGCGCCCTGGTCCGAGCGGCCTGCGCCTCAGACTGCCCTCTGATGGAGCAGTTCGCAGGCTTCGGGCTCGTCACTGAGACCGTCGCCGGAATGGCGAGTTCCGTAGCGCTGTCAAGAAATCCGTTCAGGAGACCCCACGCGGCCGTCCCCTTCTGCGGCATTTGGCGACTGACGATCAGCAACTGGCGCGCGCGAGTGGCAGCGACATAGAACAGGCGGCTCTGTTCAGCCCCGAGATACGGCAGCTCTGCAGCCTCGTGTGCGGCCCAGTCGGCGTGCTCGCCGAGCACCTTCTCTCCGCCTTTCTCGAACTTGATCGCTACCTTGAACCAACCGTGCGCCTTGAGACCGCTGCGCTCGATGTGCACGTCCACGCGCGGCTTCATACCGCCGCACGGGTCCGCGAGGAACACGACGTCCGCCTCGAGCCCCTTCGCCTTGTGCAGATTCATCAGCCGCACGACGTCGGTGCGGCCCGGTTCGAGCGGCAGCGACTCCACCTCGTTCGAGGCTTCGCTGTCGGCCTCGAGCGCATCGGCGGCGTCCGCAAGACTGCCCCCGTCCTCCACAACCTGCCGCACTCTATCGACGGCGTGCAGCAGGTCCCCCGCCTCGACCCCTCCGGGCGTCGTCGCCGCGAGCGCCAGGTAGCCGGTGTGCTCGAGGATCCGGTCGAGAGCTGCGCCAGCGGGGCGCATGCGCGTCCAGCGGTAGTACTGATTGAGCGCGGCTAACGCCGCTTGGACCGGGGATGCGGGATGGGGGATGCGGGGTGGGACGAAGATGCTAAACCAGCCGCCGGACTGCTTGAACGCGAACAGTTCCGGGTCGCTGATGCCGAACAGCGGGCCGCGAAGGACGGCGACGAGGGTCAAGGCGTCCTGCGGGTCCGCAAGGGCACGCAGCAGCACGGTCAGCGCTGCCACTTCCGCGGACTCGCCGAAGGCGCCGGCGCCGCTGACCTCGATCGGAATGTTCAGCTGCTCGAGCGCGCTAGCGTAGGGCGCGATACGAGCTCTCTTCTTGCGCGTGAGGATGAGGAAGTCGCTGTACTTGCGACGGCCGGCATCGACCTCCGACTTGATGTAACGCGCGATCTTTGCCGCATCCTCCTTCGGCACGTCACGAGAGTCGCTGCAGGTGTGTGTCAGCGTGAACACACCGCCCGATGAAACCTTCGTCGGGTCGTCATGCGGATCGAGCGGCGCAAAGCGCGGCGAATGTTGGGTCGGCTCGCTTGGAAACGGTCCCTTGAATACCGTGTTCGCCCACTCGCAAAGCGCTGGCACGGATCGGAAGTTCATCGTCAGCGGCAGCACGCGCCCGATCGAAGCATCGCTGAAGCGCTCGCGGACGATGTTGTAGATCTCGATGTCGGCGCGACGGAAACGATAGATGGACTGCTTCGGATCGCCTACTACGAATAGAGCGCCAGGGCGAACACTGACCTGGCGCCAGTCCACTTCCGGGATGCGGGGTCCGGGATCCGGGGTGCGTTTTGTGGTTGGTTGTACCGCTTGAGCCAAAATAGAGGCGGCGTTACCTGAAAGGTGCTCGTCGGCAGCCAACAGGAACACGATCTCTGCTTGAACAGGGTCCGTGTCCTGGAACTCGTCTACAAAGAGATGCCGATACTTCTGCTGTAAAGCGCCGCGGACCTGCGCGTTCTCGCGCAGCACGTTCGCGGTCAGGTTCAACAGGTCGCCGTAATTGAGGGAATTGAGGCGGCGACGCTCGCGCGCAGCCTGGTCGCGCGCGCGCATCAGCAGGGTCACGGCGAGACGGTAGACATACTGCTTCCACTGGGCGAGGAACGGGTCAACAGTGGCCGCACGGAACTCAGCGTGGAGGGTTTCGACCAGTTCCTTGTATCTAGCTTTCTCGCTGGCTGACTTCGCCCAGCGGTTCTGGATGATCTTTGAATCGCACTTCCACGTCTCGAGAAACGACGCTACGGTGGACGCACGATCCAGCCGCTTGCGCCCAACCCGCATCTGACCGCGAAACTGCCGCGCCGCCTTCTGGATCCCACAGGTGGTGTCTTCCCCAATGATCTCCGGAAGGAGCTTCTCGAGTTTGGTCCAGAACTCCTGCAACGCCTTCCACGCCGGCTTCGGATCCGGACACACTCCGTCACCGGGAGGGAACTCGACATCCTCATTGAGACAGATGGTCGCAAAGGCGGAGTCGAGATCCTTCGGCTTCACCCCGGTGTCGAGAAGCGCCAGCATGTCGGGATCGCCCGCCGATCGCGAGCTGGTGATGAAGTCACGCCAGGCGCGCTTGCGAACTTCCTCGTCCTGCACCTCGTCCAGCTCAGTGAAGCCCGGCGACACGCCGGATTCGACTGGACGCTCGCGGAGGAGACGCGCGCAAAAAGAATGGATGGTGCCGGCGAAGAAACGTTCGAGGTTTCCGAGGGCGTGTTCGAGCCGGCGGATCGCGTCAGGGTCGGTGGGGCTATCATCTCCAGCAGGGCTCAAGCCCTGCACTACAGTCGCTGGTACGAGGGCCGCGCTACGTGAAGGGTGGCAGCCCTGAAGGGCTGCGCTACGTGCCTTTTCCAACGCCAAATGGAAACGCCCGCGGAGCTCGGAGGCGGCCTTGCGAGTGAAGGTGACGGCGGCGATCTGCTCGACTTGATACACGCCCGCGGCGACGCCGGCGGCCATCCGCTCGGCAAGCATCTGCGTCTTCCCCGATCCCGCGCCCGCTTCGACGAGGAAGTTAGTCAGCAGCTCCTCGCGGATGACGCGGCGGGACTCGGCGTCGGTCAATGGTTTGTCAGCCGAAGAACGACCCGCCTCCGCCAAGGCTTCGGCGGGCTTGCCGCGGCCCGTACCGTCACCCGATAGGCCGCGGCTACGCATGCGTGGCGAGGCTCCCGTACGCCTTCAGCTTCGAATCACCCAGCTTGCCCTCGGCCTGGCCATGCATATTCCCGCCGCAAGCGGACTCGTAATCGCACCACTTGCACCCATCATCGTCCGGCGCATGGACGAACGCCCCGCTGACGATCAACTCGCGCAGATCGGCAAGGACGGCGGCGGTCTGATGCCGCGTCGGCGAGGCGATCGGCACACGCTCCTGGCGCCCCTTGTTGCTGGAGAAGTAATACACGGCGCCGCTGACCTTGGGATTCTTGTAGCGCGCCTTGAGAAGCTCCACCGCGGCAAGGCCGTAGAGCGCATGCTGAAGACGACGACCTTTGTTGAAGGTGCCCTTCCAGTCCGGACGCCAGAATGTCCCGGTCTTGTAGTCGAGCACCTGGAACTCCGCCGGCCCAACCTTGTCGATGCGATCGATCCGCCCCGCGACACGGAACGTCAGCCCGCCACCAAGGTCGATCTCGACCGGCTCCTCGCGCGCGAGCACTTCGACCTCATCCCCCAGCGGGCGGCCGAACGACACCTCGAACCCGATCGGCTCGCTGGTCGTCGGCTCACACTCCCCCTCCAGGAACAACTCCACGTCGGCGAGAAAGTCACTGCACTCGCGTTCGAAGATCTCGGCGGTCGCCGGAGGCATCTCGCGATTCATCCGGTCGAGCACCGCCTGCGCCAACTCCTTCAACCAGGGACCGTCCTTCTTCATGTCAGGACGACGGTGGGCGTCGCGGCAGCGGCGGAGCAACGTCGCGTAGATGTCGTGCAGCTCTATTCCACGCGTCATCGGATCGATCCAGACGTCCTTGTCGCGCTCACCCTCGTCCACGGGGCGAAGCCCGAGACCTTTCTTGAGGAAGAACCGGAACGGACACGAAGCCGCGGTCTCGAGGTCAGTCACCGAGAAGGAGTTGCCCGGCGCCGTGGGATCGAGGACCTTGCCCGCATCTGGAACGTAGCCGTCGAACCCGGTGAACCGCTCGGAGTTGCGCTCCGCTTCCGCCTCACGTCCGCGGGCGATCGCGGCAAAGCTCGCCTCGACTGCCTCGACTCCTTTATCGCTGGTGCCGACGACACTTCGCAGCCACCAGCCCGAGGCCGTTGCCGCGGCATCCCGCGTCCTGGGAATACTGGATACCGGCTCGCCGAGGGCGGCTTTCATTTTCGGATAGGAGAGCGTGGCGTTCCCCTGCTGAAGACGGAACGCCTGGAGCATCAGCCAGGAGGCATAGGTTTCGCGGAATTCGCGGGTGTCTCGGGACGAGTAGCTGAGGCACACCATTGTCGACGGGATGCGGGGTGCGGGGTGCGGGGTGGAATTCGGCGAAGGGGTGCCGGGGGTGCTCGAGGTACCGAAGGTCGCAAGACGGGACAATACAGTCCACACGGCTTCTTCGATCCTGTCGGTGGACAGCTTCAGCGCGGTGGAGATTCCCTGTCGTTCGGCGTCGAGGAGGACGGGGTCTTCGGATGCGGTCGGGAACACGCGTCCTTCTTCGAGGCCGACGACGAAGAGATGCGGACGGCCGGAATAGCCTGCCTGCTGAAGGTGGCAGGCGTAGAGGTGGCCGGGACGCGGACGCTCGGCGGCGACCTGCAGCGACTCGACACGCTCGCGGATGAAGCGCAGCGCTTCAGGGAGCGAACACTCGAACGCATCGAGCGCGCGCAGCTCCTTGACGTGATCGATCAACGCGGTCGCGGCACGATTATCGAGCTGGCTCGAGCGCGAGGTGAAACGATCGAGAAGCGTCAGCGCCACGTCAACCGCAGCCTGCAGCCGCACCTTGCCGTTCGCGGACTCCTGCGGGATCGCGGCCACCAGCTGCGTGATCCAGGCTGCGATCGTCGTGGTGATGTCCGCTTTCTTCTGCGCTGCTTCGCGGTCCTCTAATGAGAGATCAGGATCCATCGCTCGCGCTTCGTAGCTCTTTTGGAGGAGGCCCAACGACAGCGCATAGGTCGCGCGTCCCCAGCCAGCCTCGGCCCGCGCGAGGGTGCGCGCCGCGTCGCCGGCGGTGAAGCCTTCGTCGTCCTTGTCGATGCCGAGGTCGCCGGACTGGAGAAGACGACGGAGGTGGCCCGCGGCGAAGTCGGTCTCGATCCAGTCGCAGAATCCGATCAGCGCGCGGCCGGGACGTGTCGACGGCGCGGGGATGCCGGGACCGAGCGTGACGGGCCACTCGTGGCGCAGCGCTTTCTCCCAGACCAGGGCTACGTGTGCGTCAGAGGAACACGCGATTTCGACCTGGTCGAGGGATGCTCCGTTGGCGAGGATCCGGCGGAAAACCTCCTCGATCTCCGCTTCTCTTCCACCAGCGTGGAAAAGCTCAAGATAGGCACTCAGATCGGCCGCTGGTTGCGGGTCCTGTCCGCGAACAGCCCCAGTTCGTGCTCGGCGAAGGGCGCTTGTCACGGCTGTCGCCTCCGCGCGAACC
>JACDBQ010000730.1 GCA_013694845.1 Acidobacteriota bacterium | reverse complement strand
AGTTCGCGCTGGTTCGCGTGGAACGCCCAAGCGGTTCGATCGATGGTGTGGGTAGCGATTTTCAGCCGTTTAGAATCAACGACTTGGAGTTGGTGGACCTGACCGGGATCGAACCGGTGACCTCCTGAATGCCATTCAGGCGCGCTCCCAACTGCGCTACAGGCCCTCTGATTGCAGTAAGACGAACCCTGATTGTACCGGACGGGCGCAGGAGCGGTCAAAGCTTTCGGCCGAACACCCGCAGATAGTCGTCGGGGGTGTCGATGTCCAGCGTCACCCCGATGTCGTCGACCTCGACGTCCCGCACCCGCAGAGGATCCGCGCGCACCACCGCCTTGGCACCGATCCTTTCGTCCGCCGACCGCAACTCGGCGAAGACTGCCCGCCTGAATACCACCGGATGACCGTGCCGGCCGCCGTGCATGGCGCGGGCGATCTGGATGCCTGACTCGAAGGCTGCGCTCAACAGTGCGGCGACGACAGCCGTCGAGACCAGGGGCACGTCAACCGGCATGACGACGACGGCGTCTGCATCCGGCAGCACGTCGAGACCCGTGATGATGGAGGAGAGCTGGCCGCGGTCCGGATCGGCATTGACGACGAACCGCCCGCCCTCCTTTTCGACCACCGATCGAAGCGCGATGTCATCGGCGCGCCCGATCACGAGAATTGGCGAGAGATCAGTGCCCTGGGACAGGCGGATCAGGTGGCTGACGAACGTGCGGCCGCTCTGGATCTGACGCAGCAAGGCCTTGGGCCGCCCCATCCGGGAGGACCGTCCGGCCGCCAGGATCAGGGCTGCGATCATCACAGAATTGTATGCATCCGAAACGGGCCTGCCCCTCTTTCCTTGACTTCATGGGGCGAACTCCCTACACTGGCCCCGTTTTCAAGCTCAGCGCAACTGGATGCCGGTTGCGCCCGGGCGGCTCGTTCGGCAGGTCGGCGCTCTCCGTCAGGCGGGCCGCTTTCCTCCGGCCCGGTCCGCTCTGCTTGTAGCCCCTGGGATTGCCCCGGGGGTGCGTTCACGGAGGACACGGGTATGTCTACGGGTACTATCGCTCGCCTTCTGATTGACAAAGGGTTCGGGTTCATTCGCGACGAGAGCGGGATCGAGCACTTCTTCCACCGCAGCTCGGTTCGCGGCGCCGTCTTCGAGCTCCTGCGCGAAGGCCAGCGAGTCGAGTTCCAGATCGAGGAATCGGCCAAAGGACCGCGAGCGGGCGACGTGCGCCTGATCGAAGGCTAGACGCTCCCTTTTCAACACCAGGGCGGGGTTCCAGGCCCCGCCCGTTTTCATTCCCTCAATTGTCCCCGGCTGGTCCACGAGGCGCGCGCCGCTTCCTGACGCGGCTCGTGCTGGTCTTTTCCATTCTGGCGTCGCTGGTCGTCGCGGCTGCCTGCCCGCACGCCGGCAACTACCTAATCATCAACGATCCGCTCGAGCAGTCCGACGCAATTCTCGTCCTCGCCGGCGCTCACGCTGAACGCTGGCTCGAAGCGGTCGATCTCTACCGCGAACGGATCGCTCCACAGATCGTACTCAGCCCTGGGATCATCGAACCGGCGGAAGTACGTGTTCGTGCGATGGGCATACGATTTCCAGCGGAGGCCGAGCTCGCCGCGGAGGCGATGGTGCAACTCGGCGTGCCGCGCTCGACCATCACGATTCTGCCGGCGTCGGTCGACAACACCGCGGACGAAGCGGCGCTCACCCGCGCCCTGGCCCTCGACCGCGGCTGGACCAGCCTCGTCGTCGTCACCTCGAAATATCACACGCGGCGGACCCGGTATGCGTTCGCCCGAGCGTTCAGGAACACGCCGGTGCAAGTGCGGATCCGGGGTAGCCGCCACGATGCGCCGTCGCCGTCCGATTGGTGGAAGCATCGCGCCGATCTGCGCTACGTCGTTTCTGAGATTCAGAAGCTCGTGGCGTATCGACTCGGCTTAGACAGGTAGAATCGAGTCACGGAAGTGAACGGGGCCCGGTGGCCCTCCCGGTCTTCAAAACCGGTCGCTGCCTGCGTTTGCGGGCGGGCTGGGTTCGACTCCCAGGCACTTCCGCCAGACAGCTTCCAGCTTCCAGCCGCCAGCCTCCAGCTCTCGGCTCCCGGCTTCCAGCTCCCGGCTCCCAGCTGAGAAAGGACGTCGGCGCGAACTCGAAGCTGGGAGCTGGAAGCTCTATTCCACCAGCTTCAGGAACGTCTGCGTGTCACTGAGGTCCTCGAACACGTGTTCGGCTCCGGTCGTGCGCAGTTCGTCGACCGAGGAGCTTCCGGTGGCCACGGCCACCGCCGTTGCCCCGGCGGCGTGTGCGCACGCGACATCGTGCGGTGTGTCGCCGATGACGATCACGTCCGCATCGGCTATGTCAGGCAGTCCGCACCGCCGGGCGCGCCCGACGGCGACCGGTACCAACGCGTTGCGGTCGACCGCATCACCGCCGAAAGCGCCGCAGCGGAAGTAGCGCCACAGGTCGAAGTGCGCCAGCTTCACCCGCGCGCCTTCCTCGAAGTTGCCGGTCAGGAGGCCGACGAGCACATCATCGCGGCCGTGAAGCTGATTCAGGATCTCGGGGATGCCCGGCATGACGGCCTTGCGACCCTGGCCGGGACGCTGCATCTCCTCTGCGAGGCTCGCCACATATCGTTGCTGCAGATCCGCGAGTGTCGGGCCGTCTAATGCCCGGCCTCGCCGACGCACCGCGTCGGCGAGGATGGCCCGGTCGGTCCGCCCCGCGACCGGAATGCCATCCAGGCCATTGCTGTGGCCGAACACCTCCTCGAGTGCGCGATTCATGCCGCGGAGACCGGCGCCGCCGGTAAGGACGAGTGTGCCGTCGATATCGAACAGGACGAGCTTACGCATGAAGAGGCCCCGCGCTACAATTCCGAAGGAGGCAACGCATGAAATCCAGATTGTTGGCTGCCGCGGCTGCAGCGGTCATCGGCGTCACGGCCGGCGCGGCGACGTTTGCGCAAGGGCAGCGCGCGAGCCAGGTCGCCGCGACGACGGACATCAAGGGAAAGGGCGTGACCGGCACCGCTGAATTCGCCGAGCATTCGCAGGGCACCGGCTCGATGGTCGAGATCACGGTGCAGGTCAGCGGTCTCGCGCCCGGCAAGCACGGCGTGCACCTGCACGCGATCGGCAAGTGCGAGCCCGACTTCACCGCGGCAGGCGGCCACTTCGATCCGGGGCCGGCGAGCAACACCGATCCGGACGCGAATCATCCCTATCACATGGGAGACATCCCCAATCTGGAGGTTGGCGCCGATGGACGAGGGGCAATGAAGATCACGACCACGCGGGTGACGCTCTCGGCCGGTCCGTTGTCGGTGTTCGATGCCGATGGCACCGCGATCATCATCCACGGCAACGAGGACCAGGGGATCACCGGTGCACCCAAGTCGGGTGTCAGCGGCGGACCACGCGTTGCCTGCGGCGTGCTGATGAAGAAGTAGGCCGCGCGCAGGGCTCACGAATCGAACCATCCGCGCATCTTTTTCCACGGAACGAGCGCGCCGGTCGCAGCCCGCAGGGTGAGCGACCGGTGCGCCACCGCTTGCGCGAAGGCGACGTCCAGCGTCACGATCAGCGCAGTCAGCCCGCGGCGCTCCGACACCGAGGCGATGTCCCGCGCTAACGCCAGGTGCTCCTCTTGGGCCACCTCCGCGGTCGGATGCTCGATGATGAGCAATTCGGGGCTGAGTGCCAGCGCCCGCGCCAGGTGCGCCCGGACACGGACGTGCGGACGCAGTTCCCCCGCCGGTTTCGCGAGATGCTCGGCCCCGATGCCGCACTCGGCTCCAAGCGCGGAGACCTGTTCGACGATGGCCGGGGGAATGGGATCGATCTGGAGGGTGAACGGCAGCGCGAGATTCTGCTGCAGCGTCGCCCCCTCGAGAATCACCGCCCTCGCACTCACGATGCCGAAGCGCTCCAGCGACGCCAGCCACGCGTCTCCGTCGGCGATGTCTCGCGTGGCGCGACCGAAGACGTTGATCGTGCCCTCGTCGGGCAAGGTCGCTCCGGTCACCAGATTGACCAGGACTTCCGCGGCCGGACCGTCGAGACCACCGAGCGCGACGCGTTCGCGCGCCACGACATCCAGCCGCTCAATTCTGAGCGGCCGCAATCCGGAATAATTCTTCTGGACACCGGCGATCGCGATGACGACCTCAGGCACGTCGGCGCGCCTCCAGCTCGCGGAAATCCTCCGCTGTCATGGTCACCGTCCCAAGCGCGCTCCGGCGTACGCTCCCCTCGGCGTGAAAGTCGGAGCCCCCCGATACGGCCAGGCCGAGCGTTGCCGCAAGCGCCCGGTATCGAGCCTCAGTCGGTGGGTCGTGTTCGCTATGCCGTACTTCGATCGCATCCAGGCCCGCGCGGGCCAGCCCGGGAATCTGCGCGTCGATGCGACTCAGACCAGGGTGAGCGAGTGAGGCCAGGCCACCGGCCTCGCGGATCACCCCGACGACCTGCGCGGCTGAGGCGCCACACCGGGAGACGAACGCCGGACGTCCCTTCTCCAGATACCTGTCGAATGCTTCGTCCCAGCTCTGGACGTATCCGCGGGCGAGCAGCGCCGCCGCCACGTGCGGACGCCCCACGGTGCGGCCCTCTTCGAGGCCGCGCGCGATCAGCGGCTCGCGGTCGATTGGCGCGCCAATCGATTCGAGACGATCTGCGATTTCCCGGATACGTCGAATCCGGTCGTCGCGCTGGCGAAGCAGAAAGGCCCGAAGGATGAGGTCGGATGGATCGAAAAAATACCCGAGCAGATGAATGTCGCGCTCGTCCTCGACCGCCGTGATCTCGATGCCGTTGACCAGTGTCAAGCCGCGAGAGGCGGCTTCGCTGCGGGCTTCATCGAGCCCTCCCACCGTGTCGTGATCGGTCACGCTGAGTGTCGTGATGCCGGCCGCAGCCGCCCGGGCGACCAGATCAGCGGGCCGCAGCGCTCCGTCGGACGCAGACGTGTGAAGGTGAAGATCGATCAACGTCAGGCATTCGCGCGACGCCGCGGCTTGTTGCCGTCGGTCGCCGGGGTGCCGCGTCGCCGCTGCCGTTCGACCAGGGACCGGTATTCCCGAATGAGGAGCTCGAGGTGCGCGCGCTCCTCGTCGGCGAACTCCAGGAAAATTTTCTTGCCTTCCGAGTCTTCGAATTTTTCACCGTATCGCTTGAAGAAACGGTGCGACCCGCGCTCGCACTTGATGCCGATCATCAGCGCTTCGCGGTCGTTCACCCCGCCGGCCAGCTGCTCCGCGCCGGCCGCGAACAGGCCATTCGCGGCACCCTTGAAAAACAGGAACGTCGGACGGGACTCGAGCTGTGGGTCCTGCCGCAGCAGTTCGGCGTAACGCGCTTCCAGCGTGCCGAGATGCTCCTTCTCTTCTTCGGCCAGCTTCTCGAAGATGCGGCGTCCGCGTGCGTCCTTCGTGAT